>JARRJC010000068.1 GCA_037379885.1 Limibacillus sp. | reverse complement strand
TGCTGATCCTGGGCGGCGCCTTGGTCCTGTTCCAGGGCGAGAGCCTCGGCGAAGGCGCTATGGCGGCGCTGCTCTGGTCGCTGCCCGCGCCCATCGGGTTCGGCTTCATCATTGTCGTGCTGAGCGGCATGACCGCCAGCCTCAATCCCCTGGAGCGCATGGCTTCGGGCATGCTGGGAGCGATCCTGGGACTGGCCCCGCTAGCGGTCACGACGGAGGCGGCCATGCTGCTGCCCGGCAGCGCGGGACAGTGGGCCCTGGTGCTCGCCATGGGCCTCGTCACGGCGCTGATCCCGCAGTTCCTCTACACCATCGCCTGCCCGCGTGTCGGCGCCGCCAGAGCCGCCGCCGCGGGAAGCTTCGAGTTGCCCACCATGCTGATCGTCGGCTGGCTGTTCTTCGGGGAGGCGCTCGGCCCTCAACAAGCCTTCGCCGCCGCCCTGGTGCTGACGGCGATTCTTCTCAGTCCTCCGGTCTCAGCACCTCCGGTCGCAGCGCCTTCGGAACGCGCGGCCTGAAGCGGGAAGGGCCCCGGCGACACCTCCGCCGCCGGGGCCCTTTCTCCGATCTCCGCCGGACGCGGACTAGAAGCGGTAACCGATCCCGACGCCGAAAATCCAGGGATCCACGTCGATGTCCGCGCGCACCGCGCCGTTGTTCACGGAGGCATCGACGTTCAGCCAGAGCTTCTTGACGTCGGCGTTGATGGCCCAGTGCTCATCCAGCATGTAGTCGACACCGACCTGCAGGCCCCAGCCGAAGCCGTTGTCGATCTCCAGCGAAGAGAAACCGGCGGCGGCATCCTCGCCGTAGACCACCGTGTAGTTCACCCCCGCCCCGACGTAGGGCTTGAACTTCTCACCGATGGGAAAGTGGTACTGCGCCATGAGGGTCGGCGGCAGGATCCAGAAGTCGCCGACCGCCGTGGACCCCAGGCTCGCCTCGTGCTGCGCCGTGGCCAGGATCAGTTCGAGCGCGAGGTTCTCCGTGAAGAAGTAGGAGATATCCAACTCCGGCACCACGGCGTCGTCGATCTTCAGTCCGGGTAGATTCGACGACTCATCGGGCACGATGCCAATGGCGCGGCCCCGAATCATGAAACCGTCCGTCCAATCCCCATCCGCCTGCGCCAGACCCGCCGTTCCCGTCAGGACGGCCAGCGCCGCCAGCGCCGAACGGGAGACCTTTGGCAAGAACGAATTATTGCTCTGTCCCACCACCTTCTTCACTCCTTTCCGTGTGAAATAAAACCACAAGGAATGAAGGGCTTTTTGGAGGACCCAACCATGACTTGGATCAATTTTAGAGGGAGCTAAAGGTTTTTCTGCAATCCAGCGCCGGAAGAGAGCCGGCCCTTAGGCCAGGTGCGGCTTGGCGATGTAGTCGCGCGACTGCATCTCCTGCAGGCGGCTGACGGTGCGCTGGAACTCGAAGCTGCCGTCGCCTTCCGGATAGAGGCTCTCCGGAAGCGCCTCGGCGGAGGCGATCAGGTTGCAGTGATGCTCGTAGAGCTGGTCGATCAGCGTCATGAAGCGGTTGGCCTCGTTGCGTTTGTCGCTGGTCAGCTTGGGTATGCCCTCGACGATCACCGTGTGGAACCGCCGGGCGAGCGCCAGGTAGTCGAGCGAACCCAGGGGCTGCGCGCAAAGCTCCTCGAAGGTGAAGCGCGCGACGCCGCGCGCCTCGATCTTCACCGGGATCTCCCGGCCCTTCACCTTTACGGTGACGGCCTGCGGCTTCGCCCCGTCGGTGATCTTGTCGAAGGCGTTGTCGATGGCCGCCCTGGCGCGCGGGCCAAGCGGCGTGTGATAGACCGGCAGGTCGCGCAGCCGGGCGATCCGGTAGTCCAACCCCTCCCCCAGATCGAAGGCCTCTAGCCGTTCGCAGAGCAGGTCGATGAAGGGCAGGAAGCGATCGCGCTGCAAGCCACCCTCATAGAGACGCTCCGGCGGCCAGTTGGAAGTGGCGACCATCACCACGCCCTGGCTCAGAAGAGCCTCGAACAGCCGCCCCAGGATCATGGCGTCGGCCACGTTGACCACGTGGAACTCATCGAAGCAGAGGAGCCGCGTTTCCTCGGCGATCTCGGCGGCCAGCTTGGGCAGGGGATCCTGGTCCTGCCCCTTGGTCTTCTGGCGCCAGTGGTGCAGCTTGTCGTGCACCTCGCCCATGAAGGCGTAGAAGTGGACGCGCCGCTTGCGAAGCACCGGCGCGCCCTCGAAGAAGATGTTCATCAGCATGGACTTGCCGCGCCCGACCGGCCCGAAGAGATAGAGCCCGCGCGGCACCTCCTCGGCCAGATCGTCGCGGCCGATGCCAAAGCGCGCCAGAAACCCGCTGCGCCGCGCCGGGGCCTTGTAGCCCCTCAGCGCTTCATGCAGCCCTTGCAGCTTCTCCGCCGCGTGCGCCTGGGCCTCGTCCGGCTTCACCTCGCCTGCGTCGAGCAGGGCCTGGTAGCGGCCGAGCGGGCCCTCGGCGGGCTTTTTGGGGATGGGCTTGTCCATGCGGGTCTTGATAGCCTTTGCACGGGCCGCTTGAAAAGGCCCCCCGCAAGCGTGAAGTAACAAGAAGGTCGTGCAGAAGAGAACGGGAGTGGGCCGCCATGCCGGATCAATGGGTTTCCGCCGGATCGCTGGAGGAACTGGCCGAGAAGGGCCGCAAGCTGCTGCGCCACGAGGGCAAGCAGGTGGCCCTCTTCCATACCCCTGAGGGCGTCTTCGCCTGCAACAACCGCTGCCCGCACGAGGGCTACCCCCTGATGGAAGGCACCCTGGATCAGGACTGCCGCCTGACCTGCAACTGGCACGCCTGGCGCTTCGACCTGAAGGACGGCAGCACCGAGGAAGGGGACAAGGTGCGGGTCTATCCCGTCGAACTGCGCGCGGGCGAGGTCTTCGTCGATGTCTCCGACCCGCCGCCCGAGGCCCGGATCGCCGAAGCGGAAGCCAACCTGAAGGACTCCCTGAAGCGGAGGGACAGGGGCCGCTTGGCCCGCGAGTTGGCGCGTCTGGAAAAGGCGGGCGGGAATCCGCTGGAAGGCGTTGGTATCGCCGTCCGGGAGACGCTTGCGAACTACCCCTACGGCATGACCCACGCGCAGGGCGCCGCGGCCGACTGGCTGGGCCTGCGCGCGCGCCACGCCGACACGCCCGCCGAGCGGCTGGTGCCGCTGGTCGAGGTGATCGACCACATCATCGACGACGGATTGGGCGAGGGCCCCAAGCCCTTCGACGAGGGCCGCGCGCCCTACAGTCCCGAGGCCCTGGAAGCGGCCATCGAGGAGTCGGACGAAGCCCTGACCACACGGCTTCTGCGCGGTGCGCTGGACCAGGGGTTGGGGTGGGACGAGCTGGAGCCTGTCCTGGCCCGCGCCGCCTTCGCCCACTACGCCGACTTCGGCCATTCGGCGATCTACGTCTACAAAACCGGGGAGCTTCTGAAGCACCTGGGCGAGGACGCGCTGGAGCCGCTGGTGCTGCTGCTCGCGCGGAGCCTCTGCGAGAACTGGCGCGAAGACCTGATCCCCGAGTTCCGCCGCTACCGGCCAAGCCTGGAGGCCTGGGACGAGTCAAACGACGCCCCGGCCGCACCCGAGGACTTCCGGAAACTCCCCGTCAAGCGGGCGCTGGAACGCGCCCTGGCGTCAGCCGGTAGGCGCGAGGAGCTCTACCGGGCGCTGCTCGGCGCCGCCGCCTGGAACATGCTGCACTTCGATCTCTCGCTGGAGAGGCGGACCGACCTGAACCCGGCGGATTCCAAGAGCTGGCTTTCCTTCACCCACGCCATCACCTTCGCCAACGCCGGGCGCGTGCTGGCCGAGCGCCAGCCCGGCCTCTGGCCGGCCTTCCTGCTGCAACTCGCCTGTTTCGTCGGGCGCAACGCCGATGCGGTGAAGCCCGGCAACCTGGAACAGGAGTGGGGCGTGGCGGACGCAGAGGCCTTCTTGAACGAGACCTTCAAGAGCTACTTCGACCACGGCGTGGCCGAGCCCATCGTGACGGCCCATCTGGTCAAGCTGACCACGGCGGTGTCCGAGGAGATCGAAGCAGCCCCGGAGGCGCCTTTGCGCGGCACGCTGCTGGCCGCGCTCAACCGCCTGCTCAAGAACCCGCCGCGCCGGCCCCAGGTCCTGAGGCTCGCGACCCAGGCCGTCGCCTTCGTCGAGCAGGAGGGCTAGGGGCGCGGATCAGGCCTCGGCGGCGAGTTGGCGCAGCGAGGCCTCTTCCAGTTCCAGGATATGCGCCTCGTCCTTGGAGGCCCCGAGGCGGTCGTAGAAGGCGATGGCGCGGCGGTTCTCGTCCAGAACGCCCCACCAGAGACTGTCGCCGCCACGCGCAAGGGCCTCCTTGGCGGCGGCGGCCATGAGTTTACGGCCAGCGCCGCTGCTGCGCCAGGCCTCCTCCACGTAAAGGTCGTTCAGCCAGAGGGAGAAGGTCGCACGGTCGCTGTTGTAGAAGTCGATCAGCGTGGCGAGGCCGACGCTTCGCCCCTCCGCTTCGGCCAGCAGCACGCTCACCACCCGCCGCTCACCGAAGAAGTGGTCCAGCACCTGCGCCTCGCTGAAGAGGCCGTCTTCGCAGCCGACATAGACGTTCAGCGCGTTGAGCATCCGGGCGATCGCCGCGGCGTCGCCCGGACCCGCCCAACGCACGACGATGTCAGCCACCGAGGTAGTCCTGCACCAGGCACTCGGCGATCTGAATGGTGTTCAGCGCCGCGCCCTTGCGCAGGTTGTCGGAGACGCACCAGAAGGAGAGCGTGTTCTCCTGCGTTTCGTCGGTCCGCAGACGCGAGATGAAGACGGCGTCCTCGCCCGCGCACTCGACCGGGGTCACGTAGCCCTCGTCCTTGCGGTAGTCGATCACGGTGATGCCGGGCGCGGCCCTCAGCGCGGCCAGCGCCTGCTCCTCGTCGATCTCGTCCTCGAACTCCACGTTGACCGCCTCGCCGTGACCCACGAAGACCGGCAGGCGCACGCAGGTGGCATGGACCTTGATGGACTTGTCGAGAATCTTCTTGGTCTCCACGGCCATCTTCCACTCCTCCTTGGTCGCACCGCCGTCCATGAAGACGTCGATGTGGGGAATGGCGTTGAAGGCGATCTGCTTGGTGAACTTCTTCGGCTCGATCGGCTGGTTCATGTAGATGTTGCGAGTCTGCTCGAAAAGCTCGTCCATGCCCTCCTTGCCCGCGCCGGAGACCGACTGATAGGTGGAGACCACCACGCGGCGGATCGGCACCAGATCGTGCAGCGGCTTCAGGGCCACCACCATCTGGATGGTCGAGCAGTTGGGGTTGGCGATGATGCCCTTCTGGGTGTAGCCGCCAATCGCCTCGCGGTTGACCTCGGGCACGACCAGCGGCACCTCGGGATCCATGCGGAAGTGGGAGGTGTTGTCGATCACCACCGCCCCGGCTTCGGCCGCTTTGGGCGAATAGGCAGCCGACACCTTCGCGCCCGGCGAGGACAGCACGATGTCGACCCCGGTGAAGTCGAACTTGGCCAGGTCCTGGACCTTGACCACCTGGTCCTCGCCAAAGGAAATCTCCCGGCCGGCGGAACGCTCGCTCGCCAAGGGGATCAGCTCGTCGACCGGAAACTCCCGCTCGGCCAGCGTCTGGATCATCTCACGCCCGACATTGCCCGTCGCGCCGACCACTGCAACCTTGTAACCCATCGTCTCTTTTTCACTCTCTCTTCTAGAGGTTAGACTTCAACTTCGAATTCTTCCGGGCGAGGCTTCACGTAGGGCCCGCCCGGGCGGTTTGCAAGGAAAGGAGGGGCGCCTTGGCCCTAAAGGCCGAAAGCTACGCCGAGTTCTGGCCGCTCTACCTGCGCGAACACAGCAGGCCCGCGACCCGGCTGCTCCACTTCCTGGGCACCGCGCTGGCGCTGGTGCTGCTGGCCCTCGCCATCACCACGCAGACCTGGTGGCTGCTGGCGGCGGCGCTGGTCTCCGGCTACGGCTTCGCCTGGCTCGCCCATCTCTTCGTGGAGCGCAACAGGCCGGCCACTTTCTCCTATCCTCTCTGGTCCTTCATCAGTGACTTCCGCATGTTCTTCCTCTGGCTGGTCGGCGCTCTGGACAGGGAGTTGGACCGCCATGGGGTCCAGCCGCCCTCCTGAAACGCCGCCATCCTGAAACGCCGCCATCCTGAAACGCTGAGGGGGCCGCCCGTTTCCGAGCGACCCCCTCCTTTGATCTTCGATCCACTACAGGACCTTCGGGACGCGCGAAACGGGTCAGGCCACCTCTTTCGAGGTGGTCTTGCCGGTTTTGGTCAGCGTCGCCGCGAGCTTGAACATCGCTCTTGTCCTGTCGGGTCCATCATTCGGGCGAGAGATGTACGCCACCGCCCGGCCTCCGTCAACGGCGATCACGCCGCCATGGCGTCCAGTTCGGCCAGCAGCGCGTCGCCCATCTGACCGGTCGAGAGCTTGGTCGCCCCGGGGCTCATGATGTCGGCCGTGCGCTTGCCGTCGGCCAGCACCTTCTGGACGGCCTTTTCGATCAGCTCGGCGTCGTCCGCCAGATCGTAGGTATAGCGCAGCGACATGGCGAAGGAGAGCAGGGTCGCCAGCGGGTTCGCCAGCCCCTGCCCGGCGATGTCCGGGGCGGAGCCGTGGACCGGCTCGTAGAGCGACTTGCGGCGGCCCGTCTCATCGATGTCGCCGAGCGAGGCCGAGGGCAGCATGCCGAGCGAACCGGTCAGCATCGCCGCCTCGTCGGACAGGATGTCGCCGAAGAGGTTGTCGGTCACCATCACGTCGAACTGCTTGGGATTGCGCACCAGCTGCATGGCGCCGTTGTCGGCGTACATGTGCTCCAGCTCCACGTCGGAGAAGGACTCCTTGTGCAGCTTGGTGACCTCCTGACGCCAGAGCACGCCGGACTCCATGACGTTGGCCTTTTCCAGCGAGGTCACTTTGTTGCCGCGCTTCCTCGCCAGCTCGAAGGCGACGGCGGCGACCCGGCGGATCTCGTTGGTCGTGTAGACCTGGGTGTTGACCCCGCGGCGCTGGCCGTCCGGCAGCTCCTCGACGCCGCGCGGCTCGCCGAAATAGACCCCGCCGGTCAGCTCGCGGACGATCAGGATGTCCAGCCCCTGGACGATCTCCGGCTTCAGGGTCGAGGCCTCGACCAGCGCATCGAAGACGATGGCGGGGCGCAGGTTGGCGTAGAGCTGCATCTCCTTGCGCAGGCGCAGCAGGCCGCGCTCGGGCTTCTGCTCGAAGGGCAGCTCGTCCCACTTGGGCCCGCCCACCGCGCCCAGCAGCACGGCGTCGGCGTTCATGGCGTCGGCCATGGTGTTGTCGTGCAGCGGCGTCCCGTGCGCGTCGATGGCCGCGCCGCCGACCAGGTCTTCCGATACGTCGAAGGTGACCGCGCGGCGCTTGTCCATCCAGTCGATCACGCGGCGCACCTGACCCATGACCTCGGGCCCGATGCCGTCGCCCGGCAGGATCAGAGGTTCTTGTTGGAGCTCATCTCAGGTTCGTTTCCTCTGTTGGTTCGTTCCGTTCGCCGCCGCCGCCCATCCTTCGAGACGGCCCCGTCCCGGGACCTCCTCAGGATGAGGTTGGGCGCAAACTCATTCTGTGGCGGAGAGGGCTTGGTACAA
>JARRJC010000067.1 GCA_037379885.1 Limibacillus sp. | reverse complement strand
GGAGCAGCACCTTCGCCCGCCTGACCGCCTGCCGCGCCGCCTTTTCGGCTGTCGCGGCCCGCTGCGCGGCGCCCGAAGGCCGCGCTGCGGTGACGCAGAACGTGAGCGCGCTCCTCTGTGTCAGCAGCTCCACGCGGCTCATCAGCCTCTCCGAGGGCATCCTTCGCTTTGAGGAGAAGCCCGGCGCGCCGGACCCGGAAAGCTTCGTCGAGACCTTCCTCTTGGATGCGCTCTGAGGCGTCAAACCTGGATTTTCAGCCCGCTCGGGGACATATCATGGGCTTGGTGACGTATAACGCCTGATAACCTGGTTTCTCGGGGAAGAGGGATAGTCAAAGCCTTGCGCAGAAAAAGCACAGCCCGCGCTCTCGGCGCCGCCCTCGGCGCGGCCCTGATCGGTGGTCTTTTCGCGGCCCAGCCCGGCCAAGCCGCCTCCGGTGGGGACAGCGGGCCGAACAGCACCTGGCTTGCCTACGACGTCTATGCCGGCGGCCTGAAAGCCATGCGCGCGGAGCTGGCGGTGGATATCGGCGAGGCGGACTACCGCTTGCAGCTCGACGCCTACTTCCAGGGCTTCATCGCCAAGTTCTTCTCGCTCGACTTCACGGTGACCGCGGCGGGGGCGCTCAGCGAGGGGCGGCTGGCCCCGCGCGATTACGAGATGAACTCGGTCTGGCAGAAAGACAAGGAGCGGCGCATCGCCATGACCTTCGAGGGCGGCGAGGTGACGCGTCTGGACATCGAGCCCGAAGACAGACGCCCGACCACGGAGGCCGTTCCGCCTGAGCAGCGGGCCGGGGCGCTCGATCCCATCTCCGCCTTGCTCTGGCCCATCGCGACGCTCTTGCAGAATCAGGCTTGCGAGGGCGAGACCGAGGTGTTCGACGGCCGCAAGCTTTTCTCGCTCCGCCTTGAACAGCAGGAAGGCGTGACCCTGCGCCCGACCGGCTACAGCCCCTTCGGCGGTGAGACGCAGGTCTGTCATCTCTTCATCGAGCAGACCGCCGGTCCGAAGAAGGAACGCAGCCGCCAGCGCATTCCCGAATATATCCGGGTCTACCTGGCGCCCCTGTCCGAGGACGGCCCGCCTCTGCCGCTGCGCCTGGAGGCCGACAACCGTCTGGGCAAGATCATCCTTCATCTGACCGAGGCCAAGGGCGCCTTGCGCGCCAAGCAACTGACCCAGCGGCCCGCAGGGACCGCGGGTGAAATGCCCCAATAACGCCTCAATTGAGTCCCAGAGCGGACACTCTTGCTTTCTATCTCTATAGGCTACAGAGGAACTTCCCCTCTTCTGTAAAAACGCAGTTCGCCAGCCCCTCTCGCCCTCCCCCCAAGAAAGTGGCTGGCCCTGCACCAAGGCGGAACCCGGTCCCGACCCCGGGTTCCGCCTTACTTTTTTGCGCGGGTTCCTGCTAAAAGGGGCCTGTCTTTAAAAGGTTTCCACAGATGGGCGAGCAGGCGGGTGGGGGACGAAAAGCTTTTCAAAGGACAGAATCTGGCTTGCGAACGGGGCGAACGCCTCGTCTTCGCCGGGCTCGGCTTCTCGCTGGGACCGGGCGAGGCGCTGATCCTGACGGGCCCCAACGGCAGCGGTAAATCCAGCCTCCTGCGCCTCATGGCGGGGCTTTTGAAGCCCGCCGAGGGGCAGCTGCTTTGGGAAGGCCAGCCGCTCGACGAAGAGCCGGAGGCGCACCGCCGCCGGGTCCACTACCTGGGCCATCAGGAGGCCGTCAAACCGGTCCTGACCCTCAGCGAGAACCTTTCCTTCTGGGCCGCCTTGAAGGGCGGCGATGTGGGGGAGGCCGCGATCCTGGAGGCCCTGGACCGCTTCGGGCTGAAGCCCCTGGCCGAGTTGCCGGCGCGCTACCTCTCCGCCGGGCAGCGCCGCCGTCTTGCGCTCGCCAGGCTCTTGGCGGCCCCCGGCGAGCTCTGGCTGCTCGACGAACCGACGGTCGGGCTGGACGCCGCTTCGGTCCAGCGCCTCTGCAAGGAGATCGAGGCCGCGCGGGAGAGGGGCGCGCGGATCGTGCTCGCCACGCACCTGGAACTGCCGCTGGCGGAGGTGAAGCGTCTCGACCTCGCCGGGCTGCAAAGCGGAGTGCTCCTGGCATGAAGGCGCTTCTGGTTCTCCTGAGGCGCGACCTGCGGCTGGCCCTGCGCCAGCGCGGCGATGCCGCCATGGTGCTTTTCTTCTTCCTGCTGATCGCCAGTCTCTTCCCCTTCGCGGTCGGGCCGGAGCCGAACCTTCTGGCGCGCATCGGCGCGGGCGTGATCTGGGTGTCCGCGCTGCTTTCCATGCTGCTGTCGCTCGAACGCCTCTTCCTCAGCGACTACGAGGACGGCTCGCTGGAGTTGCTGGTGCTGGCGCCGCCGCCGCTGGAGGCCATCGTCTTGATGAAGGTGCTGGCCCACTGGCTGACCAGCGGCCTGCCGCTGGTGATCGCAGCGCCCGCCATCGGGCTCCTCTATAACCTGGACGCCACGGCCTACCTTCCGATGCTGGCCGCGCTGTTGCTTGGCACACCGACCTTGAGCCTGCTGGGCGCGCTGGGGGCGGCTCTGACCCTGGGCGCGCGGCGCGGCGGCATCCTAATCCCGCTGCTGATCTTGCCCCTTGCCGTGCCGATCCTGATCTTCGGGATCATGGCGGTGGACGCGGCTGTCGGGCAGCTTTCGGCGCGCCCGCACCTGCTGCTGCTGGGCGCCTTCCTCCTGACCGCCTTGCCGCTCGCGCCCTGGGCGACGGCCGCGGCGCTGCGCCAGAGTCTGGATTGAGGAAAGGCGCGGGCCGGTCCCGGCGGGCAAAGGGTCGCAGCGCGCGCTTCTATGCTGGCATTGGCCGACAGAACCATTAAGTTTAGGCCGTAACGAGAAACGACCGGGAAAGCCTTGATTCAGGTGGGAACGTCTTTTTGATGGAAGCAACGGACAGCTTCTTTGCGATGGGCGGTTATGCCCTTTACGTCTGGCCCTGCCTCATCATGACGGCGGTGGTGATGCTGGGACTGCTGGTCCTCAGCCGTAGGCGCCTGCGCGAGAACCAGAAGGCCGTGGAGCGGCTGGAAGCCTCCCTGCCCGATCGCGAAACGCGCCGCGCCGCGCGCGCCGCCGGCCGCGCGCAGAACAGTGGCGAGGCCGCATGACGCGTAAACGCCGCCGCTTGATGTTCGTCGGTCTCGGCATGCTGGCGCTCTTCGCCGCCGCCGCCTTGGTCTTGAGCGCCTTTGAGGAGAATCTGCTGTTCTTCCACACACCCAGCGACGTCGCGGGCGGCGCCGTTCAGGCCGAACGCGCCTTCCGCCTGGGCGGCTTGGTCGAAAGCGGCAGCGTCGAGCGGCAGGAGGGCACCACCAAGATCTCCTTCGCCATCACCGACGGCGGGGCGTCCATTCCCGTTACCTACGACGGCATCCTGCCCGACCTGTTCCGCGAGGAGCAGGGCGTGGTCGTGGTGGGCCGCCTGGACGGCGGCGGCCTGTTCCACGCCGACGAGGTGCTGGCCAAGCACGACGAGAACTACATGCCCAAGGAGGTCGCCGACCGCCTCAAGGAACAGGGTTACTGGCAAGGCGACGGAGCAGGGGCGCAAAGCGGGGCCGAAGGCGGCTCGGGGAGTTACGGACAGTGATCGCCGAACTGGGACATTTCGCACTCATCCTGGCGCTGCTGGTCGCGATCGTGCAGGCCAGCCTGCCGCTCTACGGCGCGCAGAAGAACAACGCGGCGCTGATGGGGCTCGCCGCGCCGACATCGCTCCTCCAGCTCTTGTGCGTGGCGGTCGCCTTTGGCGCCCTGACCCAGGCCTACATCGTCTCCGACTTCACGCTGGTGAACGTCGTCGAGAACTCCCACTCCGCCAAGCCGCTGCTCTACAAGATCTCCGGCGTCTGGGGTAACCACGAGGGCTCCATGCTGCTCTGGGTCCTGATCCTGGCCGTGTTCGGCGGCGCCGTGGCGGCCTTCGGCGGCAATCTGCCGATGGGGCTGAAGGCGCGGGTGCTCTCCATCCAGGCCATGATCGCGGTCGGCTTTCTGGCCTTTTCGCTCTTCACCTCCAACCCCTTCGAGCGGGTCTTTCCGCCGCCGCTGAACGGCAACGACCTCAATCCGCTCCTGCAGGATCCGGGGCTCGCCTTTCATCCGCCCATGCTCTACCTGGGCTACGTCGGCTTTTCCATCGCCTTCGCCTTTGCCGTCGCCGCCCTGATCGAGGGCCGCGTGGACGGCGCCTGGGCGCGCTGGGTGCGGCCCTGGACGCTGGCGGCCTGGACCTTCCTGACCGGCGGCATCGCGCTCGGTTCCTGGTGGGCCTACTACGAGCTCGGCTGGGGCGGCTGGTGGTTCTGGGACCCGGTGGAGAACGTCTCTTTCATGCCCTGGCTGATGGGCACGGCGTTGCTGCATTCGGCCATCGTCGTGGAGAAGCGCGACGCCCTGAAGGTCTGGACGATCCTCTTGGCGATCCTGACCTTCTCCTTAAGCCTCATCGGCACCTTCATCGTGCGCTCGGGCCTGCTCACCTCCGTCCACGCCTTCGCCACTGATCCGGAGCGCGGGCTCTTCATCCTGATGCTGCTGGCCATCGCCATCGGCGGCTCGCTGACGCTCTTCGCGTTCCGCGCGCCTGCGCTGAAGGCCGGCGGCCTCTTCTCGCCGATCAGCCGCGAGGGCGGGTTGGTGCTGAACAACCTGCTGCTGGCCACGGCGGCGGCGACGGTCTTCCTGGGCACGCTCTATCCGCTTTTCCTGGAGGCTTTCGGCGGCGGCAAGGTCTCGGTCGGCGCGCCCTTCTTCAACGCGACCTTCGTGCCGATCATGATCCCGTTGGTGGTGGCCATGGGCATCGGCCCGCTGCTCGCCTGGAAGCGCGCGGACCTCGCCGGGATCCTCGGGCGTCTGAAGCTGGCTTTCTTCATGACGGCGGTGGTCGGCTTGGCCTTCCTCTACTGGCACAGCGAGGGGCCGGTCATGGCCATCCTGGGCATGGCGCTGGCCGCCTGGCTCTTCACCGGTACGCTGGTCGAGTTCGCCGAGCGCGTGCAGCTCTTCCGCGTGCCAGCCGGCCAGAGCCTGAAGCGCGCCCTGAACCTGCCGCGCTCGGCCTACGGCATGACGCTGGCGCACGCCGGGCTCGCCGTCGCCATCGCAGGCATGACCGCTTCGGCAGCCTGGAAGGAAGAGGCGGTTCAGATCCTGCGGCCGGGCGAGAGCATCGCGCTGGGCGGTTACGAGTACGCCTTCCAGGGCGTGGAGCCGGTGCGCGGACCCAACTACCGGGCCGAGCAGGGGCGCTTCCTGGTGACCCGGAACGGCAGCGAGGTCGCGCTCCTGACGCCCGAGCGGCGGATCTACGACGTCGGCAACCGCCCGACGACCGAAGCCGGCATCCACACCACGGGCTTCGCCGACCTCTATACCGTCGTGGGCGAACCGGACGGGCAGGGCGGCTGGACCGTGCGGCTCTATCACGAACCGCTGGTGCCCTGGATCTGGGCCGGGTCGCTGATCATGGTCCTGGGCGGGCTCGTCTCGCTCTCCGACCGCCGCTTGCGGGTCGGCGCGCCGCAGCGCCGCCGGAAGGGCGCAAAGCTCGCCGAGAGCGGAGCCTGACCGCCCGATGCTGCGCAAGCTCCTCTTCATCCTGCCGAGCGTCATCTTCCTGGGCGTGATCGCCTTTTCGCTCTGGGGACTCTTGAGCGACCGCGACCCCTCCGCGGTGCCCTCGGCCCTGGTGAACAAGCCCCTGCCCGAGTTCGACCTGCCGCCGGTGGAGGGCATGACCGGGCCCGGCCTCTCCAGCGCCGAACTGGCCGACGGGGAGGTCAAGGTGATCAACATCTTTGCCTCCTGGTGCATACCCTGCCGCGCGGAGCACGAGCTGATCACCAAGCTCGCCGAGGAGCACGGGGTGCCGGTCTACGGCATCAACTACAAGGACAAGCCCGCCGACGCCCGGCTCTGGCTGGCCGAACTCGGCAATCCCTACCGCTCCATCGGCGCCGACCGGGAGGGCCGCGTCGCCATCGACTTCGGTGTGTCCGGTGTGCCCGAAAGCTACCTGATCGACGGCGAGGGCGTGATCCGCTTCCAGCAGATCGGCCCCATCGTCGGCCCCGACCTGGAGGACAAGATCCTGCCGATCTTAGAGGAGATCGGCGGATGAGGGGGCTCTCCGCCTGTCTGCTCTTCGTTCTGGCGCTGCTTTCCAGCGGGCCGCTCTGGGCGGTCAACCCGGACGAGAGGCTTGACAATCCGGCGCTGGAAGAGCGCGCGCGGGAGATCTCCAAGGGCATTCGCTGCGTGGTCTGCCAGAACCAGGACATCGACTCCTCGAACGCCGAGCTGGCGCGCGACCTGCGGCTTCTGATCCGCGAGCGTCTGGTCGAAGGCGACAGCAACGATCAGGTTGAGTCCTATCTGGTCGCCCGCTATGGCGACTACGTGCTTTTGAAGCCGCCCTTCAAGGCCTCGACCCTGCTGCTCTGGCTTGGACCTTTCCTGCTGCTCTTGCTGGGCGGGATCGCCAGCGCCTTCTATCTGCGGCGGCGCGCGGCGGGTGTGGAAGAGGCCGCAACGCCAGCGCCGCTGAGCGCGGAGGAACGCGCGAAGGTCCAACGCATCCTGGACCAGGGCGGGCCAGGTTAATTTCTTTTTGCAAGCGCGCGCCACGCCCTCTAACGTGCATTGTCATAAAAGCAACAGATAGGCCCGCAGGGAGGCCAAAAGAGGCATGGCAGACAGCCAGCCGGCACTGGTCGTCGAAGATGTGCACAAGCGCTTCGGTGGCCTGGAGGTTTTGAAAGGCGTTTCGGTCACGGCGCAACAAGGCGACGTGATTTCGATGCTGGGGTCGAGCGGCTCCGGCAAGTCCACCTTTCTGCGCTGCCTCAATCTTCTGGAGATACCCGATCAGGGGCGCGTCGTGGTCAGCGGGGAGGAAATCCGCATGACCAAAGGCAAGCGCGGGCATCGCATGCCGGCCGACCACAAGCAGGTCGACCGCATCCGCTCGCGCCTGGGCTTCGTGTTCCAGAGCTTCAACCTCTGGTCTCACATGACGGTCCTTCAGAACGTCACCGAAGGCCCGACCCAGGTGCTCGGCAAGTCCAAGGCGGAGGCCGCCGCGACAGCCCAGAAAGTCCTGGAGAAGGTCGGTCTTGCCGACAAGCTGGACTACTATCCGGCGCACCTTTCGGGCGGCCAGCAGCAGCGCGCGGCCATTGCGCGGGCGCTGGCGATGGAGCCCGAGGTCATGCTCTTCGACGAGCCGACCTCCGCGCTCGATCCGGAGCTGGTGGGCGAGGTGCTGCGTGTCATGCGTCAGCTGGCCGAAGAGGGCCGCACCATGATCGTGGTCACTCACGAAATGGGCTTCGCTCGCGAAGTGTCCAACAAGGTCATCTTCCTCCACCAAGGGCGGATAGAGGAAAAGAGGGCATCTACTAACCAATAGAATTATAAATAAACCGAAAAGGCAAATCCGTTGAAAAGCGGAGACGCAAAGCTAAGGGTCTAAAGCTAATAAGCCAAGATAGCCGGTCAGGCCTGGGCCGCCGGCGAGTGCGCCGGCATGAAAGTGCGTGTCGGAACCGAGGGCGCCTACCCTCCGTTCAACTCGATCGACGAGAACGGCAATCTGGTCGGTTTCGACATCGACATCTCCAACGCGCTTTGCGACGAGGCCGGCATGACCTGCAGCTTCGTCACCCAGGACTGGGACGGCATCATTCCCGGCCTGCAGGCCAAGAAGTACGACGCCATCATCGCCTCCATGTCCATCACGCCCAAGCGTGAGGAAGTCGTGGACTTCACCAACAAGTACTACAACACCCCGGCCAAGTTCGTGGCCGCCGAGGGCGCCGGCTTCGACGTCTCTCCCGAGGGTTTGGCCGGCAAGGTCGTGGGCGTGCAGCGCGCCACCATCCACGAGGACTTCCTGCGCGGTGAGTTCCCCGAGGTCGAGGTCCGCAACTACGCCACTCAGGACGAGGCCAACGCCGATCTGGTTTCCGGCCGCGTCGACCTGATCATGGCCGACTCCGTCGCGCTTCTGGACGGCTTCCTGAACACGCCGGAAGGTGAGGGCTTCGAGTTCGTCGGTCCCGACTACTCCAACCCCAAGTACCACGGCACCGGCGCCGGCATCGCCGTGCGTGAGGGCGAGGACAAGCTGCGTGAGTGCCTGAACGAGGCCATCACCGCCATTCGCAAGAACGGCGTCTATGCGCAGATCAACAAGGCTTACTTCGACTTCGACGTCTACGGCGCCGAGTAAGTTCCGACCCGCGGCAAGGGGCGTCCTCTAGCAGGGCGCCCCTTGGCCACGCCTGGGGGCGGCTGAGATCATGGAAGAACAGGTTCTGGCCTTACCGATCATCGGCCCGATTTGGGAGATGATCGACGGCGCCTACTACCAGCGGGCGGATTTCCTGCTGGAAGGCCTGAAGATCACGCTGCTGGTGGGCATTTCCGCGCTGCCGCTCGCGATCCTCTGCGGTCTCCTCGGTTCCTGGGCCAAGCTGTCGCACTCCGCGGTCGCCCGCGTCATCGGCGGCACCTACACCACCATCGTGCGCGGCGTGCCCGAGCTGCTTCTCATCATCCTGGTCTATTACGGCATCACCCAGGGACTTCAGGACATCCTGATGCACTTCACGGGTGAGGACATCCGGGTCAACCTGAACCCCTTCGTCACGGGTACCCTGACCTTGGGGCTCATCTACGGCGCCTTCATGACCGAGACCCTGCGCGGCGCCTTCCAGTCGCTCGACAAGGGTCAGGTGGAAGCAGCGCGCGCCATCGGCATGAGCCGCAAGAAGGCCTTCTTCAGAGTGGTCCTGCCACAGGTCTGGCGCTACGCGCTGCCCGGCATCGGCAACAACTGGATGGTGCTGATCAAGGCGACCGCCCTGATGAGCGTCGTGCAGCTCGACGAGCTGATGCGCATGACCGACGTGGCCTCTCGCGCGGTCAAGAAGCCTTTCCTCTTCTTCATGACGGCGGCCTTCATCTTCCTTGTGATCACCATCGTCTCGATCCAGGTCCAGCGTAAGGCGGAAGCCTGGGCCAATCGCGGCGTCAGGACGGCGTGAGCGCGATGGAAGAGCAAGAACCATTCTGGGGACAACGCGCGCTGGAAGCCTGGCCGGAGTATCTCGACGGCACGCTCCTGACGCTCGAGCTTACGGCGATTTCCGTCTTCATCGGTCTGGTGATCGCCATGCCGGTCGCCTTCATGCGGCTCTCCAAGAACCCCTTCATCTGGATGCCGACCTACGGCTACATGTTCTTCTTCCGGGGCACGCCGCTGATCGTGCAGATCTTCCTGGTCTATTACGGGTCCGGCCAGTTCGTTTCCGAGCTTCGGGCCTGGGGCCTCTGGACCTATTTCCGGGAGCCCTACTTCTGCGCGCTGCTGACCCTGATCCTGAACACCACTGCCTACACCGCCGAGATCCTGCGAGGCGCGATCCAGGCCGTGCCCTACGGCGAGATCGAGGCCGCCAAAGCCGTCGGCATGTCACGCTGGAAGCAGATCACGCGGATCATCCTGCCCAAGGCCTGGCGCATCGGGCTGCCGGCCTATTCCAACGAGGTGGTCTTCCTGTTCCAGTCGACCTCGCTGGTCTCCATCATCACGCTGATGGACCTGACCGGCGTCGCCCGCAAGCTGGTGTCGCAGACCTACAGGACCTATGAGAACCTAATCCTGGCCGCGGTCATCTATCTGGCGATCTCCTACTTCATCTTCTTTGTCTTCAAGATCGTGGAGCGACGACTGACCGGCCACCTGCGCCAGCGCCCGGACGCGGAGGCGCCGGCCCCCAAGCCCCAACGTGCCTGACCAGCGCGCCTGACCTGCGTACTTGACCTGGGCGCTTGACGGCAGCCCGGCCTCTGCCGCTAGGCTTGTCGTCATGGAGCTGCGGCTAGCCACCTTTAACCTGGAAAACCTCGACAGCGGACGTGGCGCGGACCCGCCGCTGGAAGCGCGGATCGGCGTTCTGCGACCCCAGCTGCTGCGCCTGGAGGCGGACCTGCTTTGCCTTCAGGAGGTGAACGCACAGCGAAGCGGCGACGGGAATGACCGTTCGCTGGCGGCTCTGGACACCTTGCTGGAGGAGACGCCCTACGCCGGGTATCAAAGGCTTTCCACGCTCTGGCCCAAGGGCGCGCCCTTCGATAAGCACAACCTCGTCATTCTGAGCCGTTGGCCCTTGGGCGAGGTCCGGCAGTTGAGAAACGATCTGGTGCCAGCACCCCTCTACCGTCCGGTGACGGCGCAGCCTGCGGAGCGCGAGGCGAAACCCATCGCGTGGGACCGCCCGCTTCTTTCAGCGCCCGTCACGCTGCCGGATGGGCGACGGCTGCACCTCATCAACCTGCACCTGCGCGCGCCCCTGGCGGCGGCGGTGGAGGGGCAGAAAAGCGGCCCCTTTTCCTGGAAGTCCGCGGGCGGTTGGGCCGAGGGCTTCTATCTGGCGGCGCTGAAGCGCAGCGGGCAGGCGCTCGAAGCCCGGCTGCTGGTCGAGGCGCTGCTGGACCGGGAGCCCGAGGCGCTCGTGGCCGTTTGCGGTGACCTCAACGCCGAGGAACAGGAGATGCCGCTCAGGATCCTGCGTGCGGACATCGACGACAGCGGCAACGGCGCGCTGGCGCCGCGCGTGCTGACCCCGGTGGAGCGCAATCTGCCCGATTGGCGGCGTTACAGCGTGATCCATGCAGGCCGCAAGACCATGCTGGACCATATCCTGGTCTCCCGCGCGCTGCTGTCGGCCTTTCGCGATATCGAGCTGCACAACGAGGCTTTGGGCGACGAACTGGCGGCCTACGCCAGCCTCAACCACAGCCCTGAGAGCTTCCATGCGCCCCTGGTGGCGCGCTTTTCCCTTTAGCGGGAAAGCGGCTAGGCCCTGTCCATCGCGTGGTATTCGGGGTTGGGCATCATGTCGATGCCGTGGGCGACGCGGTTTGTGTAGTTGAAGAAAGCCGCCGTGTCGCAGACGTCGAAGATGTCCTCTTCGGAAAAGCCCTGGGCGCGCAGGCCTTCCCGGTCCTCTTCGGCAATGTCCTGTGGGCGGGTTGTCAGCTTCCAGACGAAGTCCAGCATGACCCGCTCGCGCTCCGACAGCTTCGCCACTCGGTAGTTCATCACCATCATCTCGCCCAGCTGCGGGTCGCCGGAAAGGGCGCGCACCGCCTGTCCGTGCGCGACCAGGCAGTAGTAGCAGCGGTTCGCCGAGGAGACGACCACCGCGATCATCTCCCTCTC
>JARRJC010000066.1 GCA_037379885.1 Limibacillus sp. | reverse complement strand
CCCGCCGCCAAGAGCGACGAGAAATAAGGGAGGGGGAGAATGTCACAACAGAGTCTCACCGATAAAGCCAGCGCGCTGGCGGACAAGGCCAACGAACTGGCTGCGGACGCCGCCGGTCTGGCCATGGAGGCCGGACGCACGGCGAGCGAGCAGATGGGCGCGGTCGCGGACGGCGGCCACGGCCCCTCCATGCTGGTGATCGGGCTTACGGTCTTCGTGCTGGCGGTCTTCGTCGGCTACCACGTGGTCTGGCGCGTGACCCCGGCGCTGCACTCGCCGCTGATGGGCGTCACCAACGCCATCTCCTCGGTGATCATCGTCGGCGGCCTGATCGCCGCCGGTCCGGCCGAGGGGAACTTCTCGCAAGTCATGGGCTTCTTCGCCGTCACGCTGGCGGCCGTCAATATCTTCGGCGGCTTCATCGTGACGCAGCGAATGCTCTCCATGTTCAAGAAAAAACAGCAGAAATAAGGGGGGCATAGAGCATGAGTTACGATCTTTCAGCCCTCTTCTATCTTATCGCCTCGGTGTTGTTCATCCTGGCCTTGAGGGGCCTGTCGCATCCCGAGACGGCGCGCCAGGGCAACTACTTCGGCATCGCCGGCATGGTGATCGCCATCGTCACGACAATCCTGCTGCCCGAGGTGCAGTCCTACTTCGTGATCCTCGGCGGCCTGGTCGTCGGCGGCGCGGTCGGCAGCATGATCGCGCTGCGCATCCAGATGACGGCCCTGCCGCAGCTGGTCGCGGCCTTCCACAGCCTTGTGGGCCTGGCGGCGGTCTTCGTGGCCGCGGCCGCCTTCTATTCGCCGGAAGCCTACGGCATCGGCACCACGGGCGACATTCACGCCGCCAGCCTGATCGAGATGTCGCTGGGCGTCGCCATCGGCGCGATCACCTTCACCGGCTCCATCATCGCCTTCGGCAAGCTGCAGGGCCTGATCTCCGGCAAGCCGGTGGTCTTCCCCATGCAGCACATGGTGAACCTGGGGCTCGGCATCCTTCTGGTGCTGCTGATCGTCCTGCTGGTGAGCGGCCAGTCCGGCACCACCTTCTGGCTGATCGTGCTGGTCTCGCTGGCGCTGGGCGTCCTGATCATCATCCCGATAGGCGGCGCCGACATGCCGGTGGTGATCTCCATGCTGAACAGCTACTCCGGCTGGGCGGCCTGCGGCATCGGCTTCACGCTGGAGAACATGCTGCTGATCGTGGCGGGCGCGCTGGTCGGCTCGTCGGGCGCGATCCTCAGCTACATCATGTGCAAGGGCATGAACCGTTCCTTCTTCTCGGTCATCCTGGGCGGCTTCGGCGGTGAGTCCGCCGGCCCCGCCGAGGACATGGGCGACAAGACGGTGAAGTCCGGTTCCGCCGACGACGCCTCCTTCATCATGAAGAACGCCGGCTCGGTCATCATCGTGCCCGGCTACGGCATGGCGGTGGCCCAGGCGCAGCACGCGCTGCGTGAGATGGCTGAACTGCTGAAGGAGGAAGGCGTCACCGTGAAGTACGCCATCCACCCCGTCGCGGGCCGCATGCCGGGGCACATGAACGTGCTGCTGGCCGAAGCGGGCGTGCCCTATGACGAGGTCTTCGAGATGGAGGAGATCAACCGCGACTTCTCCAGCGCGGACGTCGCCTTCGTGATCGGCGCCAACGACATCACCAATCCGGCGGCGAAGACCGACGCCTCCTCGCCGATCTACGGCATGCCGATCCTGGAGGTCGCCAACGCCAAGACCGTGCTCTTCATCAAGCGGTCGCTGGGCTCCGGTTACGCCGGTGTGGACAACCCCATGTTCTACGCCGACAACACCATGATGCTCTTCGACGATGCGAAGAAGATGTGCGAGCAGATCGTGAAGGCGCTGGAGCAGTAAGGCCCCGGCCTCTCGCTCTGGCCCCTTCGGACTGGAAAAGAAAAAGCCCCGCGGCAGGAAATCGCCGCGGGGCTTTTTTCATGTGAGGTGGGGCGGAGCGCCCTCAGACCATTCCGATCGCGTTCTTGTAGAGGTCCAGGAGTTCTTCCTGCTCGGCGCGGTCGCTGGCGTCCATTTTCCGCAAGCGGATGATCTGGCGCATGATCTTGCTGTCGAAGCCGTTGCCCTTGGCTTCGGCGTAGACCTCCTTGATATCGTCGGAGAGCGCCTTCTTCTCTTCTTCCAGGCGCTCGATACGCTCGATATAGGACTTCAACTGATCTCCGGTCACGCCGGCGACGTCGGGCATTGGCTTCTCCTGGTTTTCTGTCTTGGCACGAAAGAACTGCGGTTTCGGGGATGAAAACTAGACGCGCGCCCTTGCACCCGGCAAGCGCGCGCGCATTTTTTTATGTGGATAGAAGCCGCGCCCTAGTGCTTGTGGCTCTGTTCGAAGGCGGCCTTCTGCTCGGGCGTCGCCTCGCTCTGGTGCTTGGCCTTCCATTCGTCGTAGGGCATGCCGTAGACGATCTCCCGCGCCTCGTCGTAGGAGATTTCCTCGCCGCGCTCCTCCAGCGCCGCGCGGTACCACTTGGAAAGGCAGTTGCGGCAGAAGCCGCCGAGATTCATCAGGTCGATGTTCTGCACGTCCGTGCGCTCGCGCAGGTGCTGCACCAGATGGCGGAAGGCGGCGGCCTCGGCTTCGATGCGGGTCTTTTCGTCCATGTCGCTCCTCGTCTTTTCTGCCTGGAAAGTTTTCCTAGCCCTACAGATAGGGTGCCGGTCGCGGCCTGTCACCCGTCTCAGATGACCTGGAAGCCGTGGGCGAAGGGATCGCGCGGGTCGATGAAGAGGGTGTTGTAGCCGGTCATGCGCGCCCAACCCTCGATCGAGGGTACGATGGCGGCCTTGTTGCCGAGCGTCGTCTCCTCCTCGATCCGTCCGGTGAAGAGCGACCCGATGATGGACTCGTGCACGAAGGGCTCGCCCGCCTGCAGCTTGCCCTTGGCGTGGAGCTGGGCCATGCGCGCCGAGGTGCCGGTGCCGCAGGGGCTGCGGTCGATGGCCTTGTCGCCATAGAAGACGGCGTTGCGGGCGTGGGCCCCGTCCTGGGTCGGCGCGCCGCACCACTGGATGTGGGAGACGCCGCGGATCGTCGGATCCTCAGGGTGCACCACCTCCAGCGTCTCGTTCAGGAGCCGCCGCAGCTTGGGCGAGAGCCGCTGGATGTCGCCCGGCGAGAGCTGGCTCAGGTCGCGGTAGTTCTCCTGCGGCTCCACGATGGCGTAGAAGTTGCCGCCGTAGGACACGTCCAGCCGGATCGGGCCCAGTTCCGGGCAGTCCACCTCGACCCCTTCGAGGGCGAGGTAGGAGGCCACATTGACGATGCGCACCGTCTCGACGAAGGCGCCTTCGCGCCGGTAGTACGCGGTGACCTTGCCCGCGGGCGTTTCCAGGCGCAGAACGCCGGGTTCTCTCGGCGTCACCAGACCCTGCTCCAGCGCGAAGGTCACCGTGCCTATGGTGCCGTGGCCGCACATGGGCAGGCAGCCCGAGGTTTCGATATAGAGGACGGCGATGTCGCAGTCCTCGCGGCTGGGCGGATAGAGGATGGCGCCGGACATCATGTCGTGGCCGCGCGGCTCGAACATCAGGCCGGTGCGCACCCAGTCGTAATGCTTCAGGAAGTGCTGCCGCCGCGCCGACATGGAGCCCATGGGCAAGGGCGGGCCGCCGCCCGCGACCAGGCGCACCGGGTTGCCGCAGGTGTGCCCGTCGATGCAGAAGTAGCTGTGGCGGCCTTCCATGATCCGTCCTGCTCCGTCCTGTTCCGTCCCGTCCCGTCTCGTTTTGGGGCGGCTGTGATTGAACGCGCAGTCTTTCCCAGCCGCAGTCGCGACGCAAGCCCGGCCATTGTTCGTGCGGTATCGGCGGCTGGCCGTTGAGGGCGGGGCGGGTGGCGGCTATAGTCGGCCTCCCATGTCCCACAAAACGGCAGAGGAAATGCAGCTCCCAGACGCGGGCGGCGAGCGGGCGCTCTTGGCGCCGGACGAGCCGCGGCCCTTTCGCATCGTCAATCCAGCCGGCCGCGCCCTGCCGCTGCTGCTGGTCTGCGACCACGCCAGCAACTTCGTGCCCCGCTCGCTCGATCGCCTGGGGCTGGAGGCGGCGGACCTGGAGCGGCACATCGCCTTTGACATCGGCATCGCGGAGGTAGCGCTCAGGCTCTCCTACGAACTGGACGTGCCGCTGGTGATCTCCCAGTTCTCGCGGCTGCTGGTCGATCCGAACCGCAGCCCGGACGACCCGACCTCGATCGCCGAGGTCAGCGACGGCACGGTGATCCCCGGCAACTGCAACCTGACGGAAGAGGAAAAGGAGGCGCGGCGGGCGACCTTCTTCCGCCCCTATCACGCCGCGATCTCGGACACTCTGGACGCTTTGATCGCCGAGGGGACGCGTCCCGGATTCGTCTCGCTGCACTCCATGACGCCCATGCTGCGCGGCGAGCGGCGGCCCTGGGAGACCTCGATCCTCTGGAACGACGACCCGCGCCTGCCCCAGCCTCTCTTGGAAAGCTTCAGGAAACGCGGGCTGGCCGTGGGCGACAACGTGCCCTACGCGGGCAACGACGGACACGGCAACACGGTGCATTTCCACGCCGAGCCGCGCGGCCTCGCCAACATCCTGTTCGAGATTCGCCAGGACATGATCGACACGGCCAAGGGACAGGAACAGTGGGCCTGCTTGCTGGCCGAGGAGCTTTCGTCCATGATTCCGAACTTGGACATAAGCGCGGACTGGAATGCCGTGCGCCGGAGGGAGCGCTGAACTTGGCCGAACCCACCTTCACCGTGGGGATCGAAGAGGAGTACATGCTCGTCGATCCCAAGACCCGCAACCTCTCCGACCGGGTGCCGCCCAGTCTGGTCGAGGAATGCGAGGCGGCCCTGGAAAAGGGCCAGGTCACGCCCGAGTTCCTGCAGGCGCAGATCGAGATCGGCACGCGCAAGTGCGACACCATCAAGGAGGCCGGGCAGGAGGTCGCCCAGCTGCGCCGTCTGGTCGCCGACACGGCGGGCAAGCACGATCTGGCGATCATCGCCTCCTCGACCCATCCCTTCGCCGCCTGGGACGCCCAGCACCACACCGACAAGGAACGCTACAACGTGCTGGCCCGCGACATGCAGGGGGTGGCGCGCCGTCTGGTGATCGGCGGCATGCACGTTCATGTCGGCATCGACGACGACGAGCTGCGCATCGATCTGCTGGGGCAGATCAGCTACTTCCTGCCGCACCTGCTGGCGCTTTCCACCTCCTCGCCCTTCTGGCGCGGACAGAAGACCGGCCTGATGTCCTACCGCATCTCGGTCTTCGACGAGTTGCCCCGGACCGGCCTGCCGGAGAGCTTCGATTCCTTCGGCGAGTACCGGCGGCATATCGACACCCTGATCTCCGCCGGGATCTTCGAAGACGCCTCCAAGCTCTGGTGGGACGTGCGTCCGGCGCAGCGCTTCCCGACCCTGGAGCTGCGCATCCCGGACGTCTGCACGCGCATGGACGACGGCATCACCATCGCCGCGCTCTACGTCTGCCTGCTGCGCATGCTCTACCGCCTGAAGCGCAACAACCAGCGCTGGCGGCGCTACACCAACATGCTGGTGCAGGAGAACCGCTGGCGCGCGCAGCGCTATGGGCTGGACGAGGGGCTGGTGGACTTCGGGCGCGGCGTGATCGTGCCCTACGCCGACCTGCTGGAGGAGATCCTGGTGCTGATCCACGAGGACGCGCTTGCGCTGGACTGTCTGGAAGAGGTGGAGCGCGCCCGCGAGATCCTGCACCGCAAGACCTCCGCCCACCAGCAGATCGCGACCTACGAGCGCGCGCTCTCCGAAGGCGCCTCCAAGCAGGAGGCCCTGGAGTCCGTCGTCGATTTCCTGATCGAAGAGAGCGTCGCGGGCCTCTGACCGCCGCGGCACGAGATCTTTTCCCAACTTTGCCTTGGCCTAGCCTCGGGGGCTTCTCTATGATCGCCGCCGACTTAGGTTTCTGGGGGAAAGTGGCGCGCCGCGGGCTGCGCGCGGGCCCGGCGAAAGACGACAGGAGAAGAGATGAAGAAGTTCGGCATCGGACAGTCCATCCGGCGCGTTGAGGACCAGCGGCTCTTGACCGGCGAGGGCTGTTACACCGACGACATCCGGCCCGAGGGGGCGGTCTTCGGCGCGGTGGTTCGCAGTCCCCATGCCCACGCGACGATCCTCTCCATCGAGACCGACGACGCCAAGGAGGTCGAGGGCGTGCTGGCGGTCTACACCCACGCCGAACTCGACGCCGCCGGTATCCAGGACATTCCCTGCATGACCATGATTCCCGGCAAGGACGGCCAGAAGCCGATCTCTCCGGGCCACCCGGTGCTGGCGCGCGGCAAGGTTCGCCACGTCGGCGACCCTGTCGCCTTCGTGGTCGCCGAAACGCCCGAGGCCGCGCAGGAAGCCGCCGAGATGGTCATGGTCGACTACGAAGACCTGGAGGCCGTCATCGACCCGCAGAAGGCGATGCAGCCGGGCGCGCCGGTGTTGCACGAGGCCGCGCCCGACAACCTGGCCTTCACCTGGGAGACCGGCGACGAGGCCGCCACCGACCAGGCGCTGTCTAAGGCCGCGCGGGTGATCGAGCTGGAGGTGGTCAACAACCGCATCGTGGTGAACTCCCTGGAGCCGCGCAACGCCATCGGCGAGTACGACGCCGGGGCGGACCAGCTGACCCTCACCACGACCACCCAGGGCGTCTTTTCGATCCGCAACCAGATCGCCGGAAAGATCCTGGGCATCGAGCCCGAGAAGCTGAAGGTCCTGACCCCCGACGTGGGTGGAGGGTTCGGCATGAAGCTCTTCGTCTATGCCGAGCAGGTGCTGGTGCTGCACGCCGCCAAGGACCTGGGCCGGCCCGTGGTCTGGAACGGCTCGCGCAGTGAATGCTTCCAGTCCGACAGTCAGGGCCGCGACTTCGTCAACCGTCTGAAGCTGGGCGTCGACGACGAGGGCAAGATCCTGGGTCTCAGGATCGAGAACACCGCCAATCTGGGCGGCTATCTCTCCAACTTCGCGACCTACGTGGCGACCATGGCGGGCGGGCGCATGTTCTCCGGCGTCTACGACATCCCGGCGCTCTACGCCGAGGTGAAGTGCGCCTTCACCAACACCGTGCCGGTCGACGCCTATCGCGGCGCCGGCCGTCCAGAGGCCGCCTACATGCTTGAGCGGCTGATGGACCATGCGGCGCGCGAGCTGGGCATGACCCGCGCGGAAATGCGGCTGAAGAACTTCATCAAGCCCGAGCAGATGCCCTACAAGACCCAGACCGGCATGACCTATGACTCCGGCGATTTCGCGCGGGTTCTTACCCGGGCCCTGGAGAAGGCGGACGCCGAGGGGCTGGCGGCCCGCAAAGAGGAAGCGGAGGCCCGCGGCAACTTCCGGGGTCTTGGCATCGGCTGCTACATCGAGGCTTGCGGCGGCGTCGGGCAGGAGGAGGCAAAGGTACGCCTCGACCAGGACGGCGGCATGACCATCTATGTCGGCACCCAGTCCAACGGCCAGGGCCACGCCACCGCCTACGCCCAGATCCTGAGCGAACGCTTCGGCGTCGACCTCGCCAACGTTCGGGTGCGCCAGGGGAACTCCGAGGAGCTGACGTCGGGCGGCGGCACCGGCGGTTCGCGCTCTCTCCTCATGGGCCGCTTCGCGATCGAGGGCGCGAGCGACAAGGTCGAGGAGCGCCTGAAGA
>JARRJC010000065.1 GCA_037379885.1 Limibacillus sp. | reverse complement strand
TCCGCTCGCTCTCCAACCAGATCGATCCCGTGACCCGCGCCATCACGGCGCGGGCGATGATCGACAATGCCGACTTGCGCTTGCGTCCAGGATTACTGATGACGGTCACACTCTTCAAGAACCCGCGACAGGCGCTGTTGGTGCGTGAGGAAGCCTTGATGCCGAACGGCTCTCGGAACTTCGTGATGGTCGTGGGGGACAACAGCATTCCCGAGAAGCGCGAGGTGCAGCTTGGCACGCGCAAGGAGGGTTGGGTCGAAGTGCTGGAAGGCCTGTCGGTCGATGAGCGGGTTATCACCCATGGCACCATCAAGGCGCGACCCGGCCAGCCCGTGGAGATCATCACCGAGGAAGAGGGTGAGCAGACCATCGGCGAGATGATCAAGAAGTCCCAGGGAAGCTGAGGGTCAGGGGCGCACAGGCGATGCTTATCTCAGATCTTTCGGTTACCCGCCCTGTCCTCGCCGCCGTCGGCAGCCTGCTGCTGATCGCCTTCGGCATCATCGCCTTCGACCGTCTGCCGCTGCGTGAATACCCGGACATCGACCCGCCGGTGGTCTCCATCACCACGGACTATCCGGGAGCCGCCGCGCAGGTGATCGAGACCCGCATAACGGAGATCATCGAGGAGCGGATCGCCGGCATCGAGGGCATCGCCTTCATCGAGTCCTCCAGCCAGGACGGCCGCTCGCGCATCACCATCGAGTTCAAGCCGGGGCGCGACGTGGACGCCGCGGCGAACGATATCCGCGACCGGGTCTCGGGTGTTCTGGACAACTTGCCGGATGAGGCGGACCCGCCCGATATCCAGAAGGCGGACTCAAGCGACGACGTGATCCTCTGGATGTCGCTCTACAGCGACCGCATGTCATCGCTTGAGCTGACCGACTATGCGGAGCGTTACCTGGTCGACCGGTTCTCGACCCTGGACGGTGTGGCGCGGGTGCGGGTCGGCGGCGGGCTCAGCTACTCCATGCGAATTTGGGTCGATCATCAGGCGCTGGCCGCGCGAAACCTGACCGTAACCGATGTCGAGGACGCTCTGCGCGCGGACAACGTAGAGCTTCCGGCGGGCAGCGTGGAGTCCGATGAACGCATCTTCACCGCCCGCGTCGAGCGCGACTTCCGTACAGCGGAGGACTTCAGGAACCTCGTGCTTTCGAGGGGCGGCGACGGCTATCTGGTGCGGCTCGGCGATGTGGCGCGGGTCGAGAAGGCCGCCGTCGAGGAGCGTACGCTCTTCCGGGGCAACGGCGTTCCCACCGTTGGTATCGGCATCATCAAGCAGTCCCAGGCCAATACGCTGGAAGTCACCAAGGGCGCGCGCATGGAGGCCGAGAGGATCAGCGGTTCTCTGCCAGAAGGCATGGAGCTTGGCGTCAGCTACGACACGGGCGTTTTCATCGAGGGAGCGATCAACGAGGTCTACAAGACCCTCGCTATCGCCATCGGCCTCGTCATTCTGGTCATATTCCTTTTTCTCGGCAGCGTCCGGGCGACCATCGTTCCCGCGGTGACCGTACCAGTCTCGCTGATCGGGGCCTTCGTGCTTCTCTACAGTCTGGATTTCTCGATCAACCTGCTGACGCTGCTGGCCCTGGTGCTGGCCATTGGGCTGGTGGTGGACGACGCCATCGTGGTGTTGGAGAACATTCACCGCCGGATAGAAAAGGGCGAGTCGCCGCTGGTCGCCGCCTTCAAGGGCAGCCGCCAGGTGGGCTTCGCCGTGATCGCGACGACGGTTGTGTTGATCTCCGTCTTCCTTCCCATCGCCTTCACCGAAGGCGATGTCGGGCGTCTCTTCACCGAATTCGCCTTGACCATGGCGGCAGCCGTCGCGATCTCGAGCTTCGTCGCTCTATCGCTTTCGCCCATGCTGGCATCCAAGTTCCTGAAGCGCGACGAGAAGAAGCCGCTGGTGATCCGTGTTCTGGACCGGGTCTTCGCGGTGGTTCAGGCGGGGTACAGGGCGACGCTGCGCGGGGCATTGCGCGTGCCGCTTTTGAGCGTGCTGCTGTTCGGCGGCCTGATCGCCGGTTCCTACTGGCTCTATGAGCAGACGCCCACGGAGTTCGCGCCCAAGGAAGACCGGGGCGCTTTCTTCGTGATCGTCAAGGGCGCCGAGGGCACCAGTTACGACGCCATCGTTGAGTACATGGACGTGATTGAGCAGCGGCTGCTGCCTTTGGCCGAGAGCGGCGAAGTGCGTCGCTTGCTGGTGCGGGCGCCCCGGGGATTCGGGCGGCCGACCTCTTTCAACGGCGGTTTCGTGATCGCGGTCCTTGAGGACTGGCGCCAACGGCGCGATGCCTGGAGCATCATCAACCAAGTGCGGGGAGAGCTCAGCGACCTGCCCGGGGTTGTCGCCTTTCCGATCATGCGTCAGGGCCTGGGCGGCGGCATCAAGAAGCCGGTTCAGTTCGTGATCGGGGGAGGGACCTACGATCAGCTCGCCATGTGGCGCGACGAACTGCTGGCGGAGATCGAAAAGGACAATCCCGGCCTTGAGGGCATCGACAACGACTACCAGGAAACCAAGCCTCAGCTTGCCATCGATATAGACCGCGACCGGGCTGGCGACCTGGGTGTCTCCATCAACAACATCGGGCGCACGCTGGAGACCATCCTGGGCTCGCGCAGCGTCACCACCTTCATCGACGCCGGTCAGGAATACGATGTCATCATCGAAGGTGAGAAGGACGAGCAGCGCACGCCGACCGCGATCAACGACATCTTCGTGCGCTCCAGTTCTTCGGGCGCTCTTGTCCCCCTGGCGAACCTGGTCGATATCCGGGAGTACGCCGGACCCAGCGAGCTGAACCGCTACAACCGCACGCGGGCGATCACCATCGAAGCCAATCTGGCCGACGGCTACAGCCTGGGCGACGCGCTGGCCTACATGAACGCCAAGGCGCGCGATGTGCTGCCCGAAAGCGCGATCATCGACTACAAGGGCCAGTCGCGCGACCTTCAGGAATCAAGCGGGTCCCTGGCCTTCGTCTTTGCGCTGGGCATCCTGGTGGTGTTCCTGGTGCTGGCCGCGCAGTTCGAGAGCTTCATCCATCCGCTGGTGATCATCCTGACCGTGCCGCTGGCCGTCGCAGGCGCGCTGCTTGGCATCTATCTGACCGGCGGGTCGCTCAATCTCTACACCCAGATCGGCCTGATCATGCTGGTCGGGCTCGCGGCCAAGAACGGTATTCTGATCGTCGAGTTCGTGAACCAGCTTCGGGACGAGGGCTGGGAGTTCAAGGAGGCGCTGGTCGAGGCCTCGGTCATCCGTCTGCGCCCCATCATCATGACCGGGATCACCACGGCCATGGGCGCGCTGCCGCTCATCCTGTCCTTCGGCGCGGGGGCTGAGACCCGCCAAGCGATCGGCGTGGTCATCTTCTCTGGCGTCATCGCGGCCACCTTCTGCACGCTCTTCATCGTGCCGGTCGCCTATCAGATCCTGGCGCGCGGAACCAAGCCGCGAGGCTGGGTGCGGGACCGCTTGAACCGTGAGCTCGAAGAGGATGCCGACAGCGGGAAGGTCCGGCAGATCTACGATGAGCCGCCGCAGCGGGCGGCTGAGTAAGACGGCGAGGGCCGGGCTGGACCAGCGACCGATCACCCCTAATTTGCAGAAATGAGCACCGCCGCTTGCGGGAATGCAAACGCGCGAGTGCCTATCTGTCATCTATCATCCGGCTAAGTTCTTCTCTAGCTGGAATGGCCAACTGATCTTGAATAGGAGAGGCTGAATGAACACCAAGAAAAAAGTCATGATCGCCGCTACTGCCGTTGTCCTGGGTCTCGCGGTCGCTGTGCCCGGCGCGGTCTACGCGAACCTTCAGGAAGAGCGCGAGCAGAACATGAAGAATGTCGTGGGTGCCGTGAAGAAGCTGGTTCCGGTCTTCAAGGGCGAAGTCGCCTTTGACGGCGCCATGGTCGCCGAGCAAGGCATGATCGCCAACGAGAACTTCGTGGCCGCCTCGGGTAAGTTCCCCGAGGGCAGTGTCGAGGGGCGCGCCCTTCCGGTCATCTGGGAGCGGCACATGGAGTTCGAGGCCCTCTTCGATGACGCCATCGCCGCCTCCGCCGCCATTGCGGCCGCCGGTAAGGCGAACGACGAGGAGGCCTTCAAGGCCGCGTTTCAGCAGATGGGCGGCACCTGCAAGGACTGTCACGAGACCTACCGCAAGCCGGAAAACTAAGGCGCGGCCGGCTTGAACGTCCTGTCCCCGGTAAAGGCGAGATAGCACCATGAAGCGGCTGGCGATTCTGGCCGTCCTCGTTGGCCTGCTTGCCTTAGGGGGGCTGCTCTACGCGACCGCGCCCCAGACCGCTACGCTCACGGTCGACGCCGGCTCCGGCGATCCGGAGTTGGGGCGGACCCTCTTTCTTGCGGGTGGCTGCCAGGGCTGCCACGCGCCGCCCAGATCGGCTGAGGGGAGGGACCCGGCTCTCCCCTCCGGCGGGCACCGCTTGCCGAGCCCGGTTGGGACCTTCTTCGCGCCCAACATCACACCGGACCCCGATACCGGCATCGGCAAATGGCGGCTTCAGGACTTCGTGACCGCCATGGTGGAGGGCGCCTCGCCGGATGGCAGGCACTACTATCCGGCCTTTCCCTATGGCTCCTACCGCCATATGACGCAGGAAGACCTCGCACATCTCTTTGCCTACCTGAAGAGCCTGAAACCGGTTTCCGCCGAGGCCGTTGCCCACGACGTGCCGGCCAGCGGCTTGCTCCGTCCCTTCATCGGCCTTTGGAAAGCCATGGCGCTGGGCGAGCCGGGCTTCCAGCCGCCCGCCGGGCTCAGCGGTCCTGCGCTGCGCGGCGCCTATCTTGTTCAAGGTCCGGGGCATTGCGGGGAATGTCACACGCCGCGCAACCTCTTCATGGTTCCGGATGACTCCAGGCGTTATCAGGGCGGCCCGCATCCCGAGGGCAAGGGACAGGTGCCGAGCATCGTCGGCCTGATCGAACGCGGCGAATACAAAGACGCCGCGTCGCTGAAGGAGGCTTTCGAGTACGGCGAGATGTTCGGCTACGACAGTATGTCCAGCGGTGGCATGGGGGAGGTGCAGGGCAACCTCAGCAAGCTGCCCTCCGAGGAATTAGACGCCATCGTCGCCTACTTGGTGAGCCTCAAGCCCTGACGGGGCTTACGGCTTTCGGGCCTATTGCTTCGGCAGGTGCTCCGTCGGGTTTTTCAAGACCACGTTGAAGGACACAGAGATCCGAAGCTCCTTGGAGAGGTTCGGATGCACGAAGTGATGCAGGAACGCAGGCCAGAGAAGGATGGTCCCCGGAGCCGGGAGAAGACTGTACTCCGCTTCGACCTGCGGGTCCTTGGCGATGGCGTTCATGTTCGCCTGAGCGCGCGGATCGTAGAATGAGATGGCCCCCGGGCGCCGGTCCTTGCGGCCGGGCAGCTCCTCGCCTCGCTGGGGTACGGCGATGTAGTAGGTGCCCGAGAGCCAGCAGTGGGGATGGTTGTGCAGGTCGTGATAGTCGCCAAAGCGGTTGACGTTCGGCCAGGCCTGGAGGCTCCAGTTCAGTTCGTAATCGATCCCGGCGCGCTTGGCATAGTCGATCACCGTCTTGTTGACGCAGTCGCGCAGCCAACCCACGGCGGGATTGTCACGGGTAAGAAAATTGCCCGAGAGATAATCCGTCGTGAGGTCCGGGTTCTCTTTCTCCAGCTCATCGATCTCCTCCCGCAGTACCTTGTTGGCGAGCTCGGCGCCCGGCAGCTCCCGGCGCAGGAAGAGAGTCGGCCAGAGTTCCATGAACCCCTGGGAATCGGGTTGAGGCATGATGCCGGGACCGCCGCTCGACCCTGCCGTCAGTGATGGTCGACGATCGGATCGTCGGTGAAGAGGCGCTCTTTCATTTCCCGGGCAAAGGGCTCTGAATTTCGGCGCAGCCACTCCATGACCATGACGGCGTGCTCGATCTCCTCTTCCATGTTGTGGATGAGAATCGCTTTCAAGTCAGGATCGCTACAGCCGTCGGCGCGCTGCTGATACCAGTCCGCAGCCTCCAATTCTTCCATCAGCGAGACAATGGCGCGATGCATGTTGAGGGTCTTCTCGCTGAGCTGTTCGCGCGACTCGTGGAGGCCTTCACTAGACATAGGCTGCTTTCCTTTCGTTCTTTGGGTCCCCGGGGGGAAGTGAGAATGGCCCTATTCTGGCCACACAGGAGCGCAGGTAAAGCCTCGAATTGCTCCAGCGATCTTCGGCATTGGTCAAAGGAAATTAAGAAGAAAGTAACAAGACCGCTCTTAGCATTGCCCCGTGAAGGGATGAGGGGCAGCGCCTTCTTGCGATTCAAGGAGTTGTTGATCCCAAAGCATGTAAAGTCTTATTGTGTAAAAAGAGACTTATGGGAGTGGGGTTCAGCATATGGCATCTGTGGGAATAGCGATTCGGGCGCTACCGCTCGCGCTAGCGTTGACGCTCGGGTTTTCGGCGTCGGCGCCGAATGCCGGAGCGCAAGAGGACGTTTGTGATCTTCGCAACCGGGCTCTTTTCGAGTCCGGATGGGCGGCGGGCAACTCCATCGATACTTACTTCTGGGATCAGGTTCTGCCCTATGTGGGCGTGAACGGCATCCACACCACGGAGCTTGCGGCTATCGATTGCAGCCATCCTCAGCGAGCCAATTCGGAGAACGGCTTTTCGATCTACCGGAGGGGATTCGCGGAGGGTCGCGCTCAACCGTTCGACGAGCCGGGCGTGATTGTACGGATGCAGGCGATCAAAGCAGACACCAAGAAAATCAAAGAGAGCATGATGGCCGCTCAATAGCGGTCATCGTCTATGAGACAGCGCGACAGAAGGAGAGGGACCTTGCGGAGCAAAGCGGCGATTTCACGGACGGTGGCTTCAATGACGGCGGCGGCCCTGGTGGCGCTTCCTTTGACGGCCACGGCGGCGGAGACTTTCACCTGCAGCGAGACCGTTGCATCGGGCGTCGAGTGGCAGGACGAGGGTTCTTCCGCGCGGGAGTTCGAGGGCGGCAGCTTCACCATGGAGTTCCTCTCCAACGTGGAGATGCTGATGGATCATCCCCGCCGGCCTTCCTCCAAAGGCCTGGGCAAGCGCGAGAGCTTCGAGTGCGATAAGCCCTATCCCTCGCTGATGCCGGATATGATGGTCTGCACGGACGGCGCGGAGATGCTGGTCTTCGATCAGGCGGCCCTGACCTTCACCTGGGGCTATCTCTTCTCGCAGAACGTCACGACCTACGGCGCCCCGAACGCCTTCGTCGCGGTTGGCGAGTGCCGTCGCTAACGTTCCAGCGCGTCGCTTATCTAATCTGCTGAGATTTGGCCGCTTGCCGGAGGGCTGACGCTGGTCAGGGGAATCACCTGACAGCCTTGTCCCCGCTTGCGCAGCGCTCTGCACAGGTCTTCCGCGGTCTTGAGCGCCAGCGGGTCGGCAACCACGCGGTAGCGCTGCTCCTCGACAGCGCCATCAATGGCGGCCACCGTCACGCTGTCGCGGGAGAGCAGGTCGCCATGGGCTCTGACCAGAGAGGCTTTCGCCGCTTCGGCCAGATCGGGCTCTGCGAAGGCCGCCATCTCCACGCTGTAGAGCCCTTCCTTGGATTCCTCGGCCGGATAGAGCGGAGCGCCGTGCGACAGGGGGGCGCCCGGAAGCAGGATCCGCTCGACCGTTTGTCCTTCAGACCTGGGCAGCGCGGCCAGTTGCGCCGG
>JARRJC010000064.1 GCA_037379885.1 Limibacillus sp. | reverse complement strand
GGGTTGCTTTCTCATTGGCCGCCCTCCGCCAGGACGCGGGCCGAGGTCACGGAGAAGATCTCGTGGGTCAGGGTGTCACGCTCCACCACCAGCCATTCGCGGCAGCCGCCGACGTGCTGCCACAGCTCGCTGTGCTTGCCGCGCGGGTTCTTGCGGATGAAGACGGCCCGGAACCAGGCTTCCTGATCCGCGTTGTCGAGCGAGGGATACTTGATGGTGGCGTCGCCGCCATAGGCGAACTCCGAGTGGTCGCGCTCGCCGCAATGAGGGCAGTTGATCCTCAGCATGGCCCGGCCCTCCTCTAGTGCCAGCCGGGCACGGGACCGGCCCCGCGCTCGTCGATCTGATAGCCGCGCCGGAAGCGGTCCAGGCGCAGCTTGGCGTTGCAGGGATGCGGCTCGTCCCGCGCGATGGTGTGGGCGAAGGTAAAGCCAGAAGCGGGCGTCGCCTTGAACCCGCCGTAACACCAGCCGCAGTTGATGTAGAGACCCGGGATCGGCGAGATGTCGATGATCGGGCTGCCATCCATCGACATGTCCATGACGCCCGCCCAGTGCCGCAGGACCCTCAGGCGAGAGAGCGAGGGGATCAGCGCCTTGGCGATGGTCAGAACCTCGTCCACCACCGGCAGGTTGCCCCGCTGAGCGTAGGAGTTGTAGCCGTCCAGGTCGCCGCCCAGCACCAGACCGCCCTTGTCCGACTGACTGATGTAGAAGTGCGCCGTCGCGAAGGAGATCACGTGGTGGATCATGGGCTTCAAGGGCTCCGTCACGAAAGCCTGCAAAAGGTGGCTCTCGATGGGCAGTTCCAGACCGGCCTTCTCGGCCAGGGTCGTGGTGCTGCCCGCGACCGCCATGGCGACCTTCTTGGCGCGTATCGGCCCCTTCGTGGTTTCCACGCCCACGATGCGGTCTCCCTCGCGCAGGAAGCCCAGCACTTCGCACTGTTGGATCAGGTCGACACCCCGGTTGCTGGCCCCGCGCGCATAGCCCCAGGCAACGGCGTCGTGGCGGGCGGTGCCCGCGCGCTGCTGGATCATGCCGCCGTGCAGGCGGTAGCGCGCGCTGGGCGAATAGTCGAGATAGGGCAGCAGCTTCATCAACTGCTCGCGGTCGAGCAGCTCCGCGTCGATGCCGTTCATCCGCATGACGTTGCCGCGACGGGAGTAGGCTTCCATCTGCGCGGGACTGGTCGCGAGGCTGACCTGGCCCCGCTGGGAGAACATGACGTTGTAGTTGAGGTCGCGGCTCAGCTCCTCCCACAGCTTGAGAGAGAGCTCGTAGAACTCCGTATTGCCGGGGATCATGTAGTTGGAGCGCACGATCGTCGTGTTGCGCCCCACGTTGCCGCCGCCCAGGTATCCCTTCTCCAGAAGGGCGACCTTCCTAACGCCATGCTCCTTGGCGAGATAATAGGCGGTGGACAGGCCGTGCCCGCCCCCGCCGATCACGATGACGTCGTACTCAGGCTTCGGATCAGGGTCGCGCCAGGCGCGCTCCCAATTGCGGTTGCCGGTCAGGGCGTTGCCCAAAAGTGAGAAGACGGAGTAACGCTGCATCCTCGTGACCTTCCGGCGGCATCCTCTTCCAGTCAAGACCGGCGGGGTGCGAGAAGATTTGAAACAAATGGTTCACTCGTGTACCGTCTTAGAGCATTTGCTCTACCTGTGCAAGGTGGATAACGGGAGAGAACCAGGGCCGTGCAGCGCCAGGAAATCATCGATCAATTGACCGAGGGCTACGCCCGCCTTTCCCCGCAACTGCGGCTGGCGGCCAAGGCAATCCTCGACCGGCCCGAGGAGGTCGCGCTGACCTCAATGCGCGGCTTCGCCGCAAAGGCCGGTGTCGCGCCCGCCACCATGCTGCGGCTCGCCCGCACCCTCGGCTTCAAAAGCTACGAGGACTTTCGCGAGTCGTTCCAGCAGGCTTTGCGCGGCGGCGAAGGATTCGCCGGCCGGGCGGAGTGGCTACAGCGGCTCGCGGGTGAAACGGCGTCCGGCGGCGTCGTATCGGGCATGGCGCGCGCGCAGATCGGCAACGTGGAGGAGGCCTATCAGGCCAACGGCCCAGAAGCCCTCGCAGACGCCGCCGATTGCCTGCGCGAAGCCGACACCGTCTACGTTCTGGGCGTGGCCGCCTTGCACGGAGTCCTGCGCCATTTTCACTTCGTGCTGCGCTTTGCCCTTGCCCGCGTGCAGTTGGTTTCCAGCGACAACGGCTCGGTCATCGACGGCCTGCTCCAGATCGGGCCCAAGGACGCCGTGATCGCCGCTTCGGTCAACCCCTATGGCCGCCAAACGGTCGAAGGCTTGAGCTTCGCGAAGCAACGGGGCGCAAAGATCATCCTTATCACCGACAGTCGAAGCGCGCCCTCGGCGGCCCAGGCCGACCATCTGCTAATCGCCCCGACACAGAGCCCGCAGTTCTTCCCTTCCCTTTCGGCCACGCTCGCACTACTGGAGTCCCTGACCGCGCTGGTCGTCTCGCGCGGCGACAAGGCGACCGTGGAGCGCATCGCAAGACTGGACCGTCTGCGCGCAGAACAGGGCCTCTATTGGCAGGAAGGGGAAAGATCCAAATGACGCGTCTCTACCACTCGGCGGCCTTCGACCCTACGCGCGACGTGGATTCCCATTGGCGGGCGACCGCAAAGCCGCTTTCCTTCACCGCGCCGGAGTTGGTGGGCGACCAGCGCGCGGAGATCGCCGTGATCGGCGCCGGGTTCACCGGTCTCTGGGCCGCCAAGCGGCTCGCCGAGCGCCACGGTCAGGAGGTCGCGGTGATCGATGCAGGCCAGCCCGCCTGGGGCGCATCGGGGCGCAACGGCGGCTTCTGCTGCATGGGGTCGAGCAAGCTCGGCATCCCCGAGATGTTCAAGCGCTATGGCGAGGCGGAGACCTTGGCCTTCATGCGCCTCCAGCAATCCGCCATCGAGGAGGTCGCCGCCTTCCTCGACGAGCGCGGCGAAGAGGCCGACCGCCACAGCGACGGCGAACTGGCCCTGGCGCACAAGCAGAGCCGGGTCGAGGAGCTAAAGGAGGAAAGAGACTTCCTGAAGAGACACTGCGACATCGACTCCCGCTTTCTGTCCCGCGAGGAGCTGCGCCAGGCGGGCGCCCACGGTCCGGAGTTCCACGCGGGCCTGCACATCAAGAGCGGTTTCGGCCTCCACCCCCTGAAGTATGCCCGCAGCCTCGCCGAGGCCGCGAAGGAGAGCGGCGTCACCTTCTACGGCGATAGCGAGGTGACCCAATGGCGCGCGGATGCCGGGCGGCACCGGTTGATAACCGCGAAAGGAAGTCTTTCGGCACGCAAGGTGATCCTGGCGACCAACGGCTACAGCCGGGAGGACATTCCGGGTTGGCTGGCGGGCAAGCTGCTGCCCGCTCTTTCCTCCATCATCGTGACGCGGCCCTTGAGCGATGAGGAGCAACGGGCACAGGGCTGGACCACGGACCTCATGTCCTTCGACACGCGCAAGCTGCTGCACTACTTCCGCAAGCTGCCGGACGGCCGCTTCCTGTTCGGAGGACGCGGCGGGCTCGATGCCTCTCCGGAAGGTTTGGCGCGAAGAGAGCGATGCCTCTCCCGATGGCTTGGCGCGAAGACAGGAGATCCTAAGGGGCGACTTCGATCGCATGTTCCCGGAATGGCGCGGCGTGGAGACGGAACGCTTCTGGTCAGGTTTCGTCTGCCTGACCTACGATCTGGTGCCCTATGTGCTGCCCATCGACGGGCTGGAGAACGCCTGGACCGGCCTCGCCTTTCACGGCAACGGCGTCGCCATGACCGGGGGTGCCGGAAGGGCGCTGGCGGATATGGCGTTGGGCGAAGTCCCGGGCCTGCCGGCGGTCTTGCGCGGCCCGGCAAGACGGTTTCCCTTGCCCTTTCTCCGAAAGACCTATCTGCGAGGCGCCTACGTCGGCTACGGGATCAAGGACAGGCTGCTCTAGGCTTCCGGCGGTGGACCCCACGTCTGCGGATCAGGAAGTTCGCCCGAGAAGTCTGGCAGGTTCGCCTCGCACCAGCGGGCGACCGGCTTCAAGTCGGCGGCGCTTTCGAGCTGCCGCCGCAGCATCCCCATCACATGGGGGATATGCTTCAGGTAGACGGGCTTGCCGTCGCGCCACATCAGCCGCACGAAGATACCCGCGACCTTGGCGTGGCGCTGTGCGCCCAGACAGGCGCACCAGCGGCCCAGCAGGTGTCCGTCGATGCTGCCGCCGCGCTTTTCCAGGTAACGGAGGAAGATCCGCCCGGCCAAGTCCTGCGGCACGGTCCGCCGCGCATCCTCCAACAGCGAAATCAGATCGTAGGCCGGGTTGCCGATCAGGGCGTCCTGAAAGTCCAACAGGCCGCAGGCCTTCACGCCCGACCGCCCCTTCAGCAGCATCAGGTTGTCGACGTGATAGTCCCGCAGGACCAGAACGCGCGGGAGACCGGGCAGACTCTCGAAGACCTCGCCCCAGGCCGCCAGATAGCTCTCGCGCAGCGGCGCGGTGGTCGCTTCGCCCGTCAGCGCCGGAAGGTACCAGTCCGTCAGCAGCGCCGCCTCGCGTTGAAGCGCCTCAAGGTCGTAGGGCGGACGGTCGATCTTCGCGTTGCCCGGCTGCTCGTGGAGGGCGGCCAGCAGGTCGGCGGCCAGTTCGTAGAGCGGGCGTTGCTCTTCGCCCGCGGCAAGGAGCCGGGTGAAGGTCGCCTGCCCAAAATCTTCTATGACCAGGAACCCCTGCCCGGCGTCACGGGCAAGAATGCGCGGCGCGCTGAAGCCCATGGCAAGCAGGTGTTCGGCGACCTGGACAAAGGGCCGCACATCCTCTTGCGGGGGCGGCGCGTCCATCAACAGTGCTGCTTCAGGTCCGCCCGAAAGCCTGAAGTACCGGCGGAAGGAAGCGTCGCCCGGCAGAGCCTGGACCGAAGCGCCGCCCCAACCGGCAGCCTCCAGAAAGGCCCGGCGCGCTTTGTCCCGCAGCTCCTGCGTCGGCTCCGCCAAGGTCCTACTTCTTCTTCGGCTTCAGGGCTTCCCACTCCGCATCGGTCATCTCGGAGAGGAAGTTGAACTGGCCGGCGCCCATGAGCCACTCGCCGCCGTCGATGGTCACCACCTCGCCGTTGATGTAACCCGACTGGTCGCTGATCAGGTAGGTCGCGAGGTTGGCGAGTTCGATGTGGTCACCGACCCGGTGCAGCGGGTTCTGCGTCTCGAACTTCTCCGCCAGTTCGGGGCGCGGCACCAGCCGCTCCCAAGCGCCCTTCGTCGGGAAAGGTCCGGGTGCGATGGCATTCAGGCGAATCCCCTTCGGCCCCCACTCGACCGCCAGGCTGCGGGTCATGGCGAGCACGCCCGCCTTGCCCATGGCCGAGGGCAGGACATAGGCCGAGCCGGTCCAGGCATAGGAGGTGACGATGGAGAGCACGTTGCCGCCCCGCCCCTCTTCGATCCAGCGGCGGCCGCAGGCGAGCGTCGCGTAGGCCGAGCCGTGCAGCACGATGCCGAGAACGGCGTCCACGGCGCGCGGCGAGAGTTCATGGCTGCGCGCGATGAAGTTGCCGGCGGCGTTGTTCACCAGCACATCGAGCGGCCCCTCCTCCCAGATGGAGGCCACCATGGCCTCCACCGAGGCGGCGTCGCGGATGTCACAGCCGCGCCAGGTGACGTCGGGTCCGACCCCGCGCGCGTTCAACTCTTCACAGGTCTTGGCCAGCACCTCTTCGCGCCGCCCGCAGATCACGACGACCGCGCCCAGCTCCTGATAGCGCTCGGTCATGGAGCGGCCGAGACCGGTGCCGCCGCCGGTCACCAGCACGCGCTTTCCCTTGAGAAGATCGGCTTGAAACATGGATGGGCGTCCTTCCGCTGGATCACCGCGGTATCGGAGAGACTCAAGGGCGGAGAGGAGTCGCTCAGGCGGCTCGTTCTTCGTAGCGGATCGGGCCACGGTGGGGCAAGGAGTAGACTTCGCGCCGAAGCCAGGTCATGAGCTCCTGACGGTCGCGCAAGGGCGCCATGACCTCGTAAGGGATCGGCGCGCCCAGATGAATGTCCAGCGGACGCCCGCAGCGCCGGAAGAACTCACCAGCCAGAAGCGACAGGCGGTAGGAGAGACCAACGCGGCTGCCGAGGTGGAACAGGGGCGAGTTCTGGCCCTCGAAAAAGACCGGGATCACCGTCGCCTTCGAGCCGTGGATCAGTTTGCCGGTGAAGGGCCCCCAAGGCAGATCCTCCGCCTTGCCGAAGGGCTGGCGGGCGGTCGAAACGCCGCCGGCGGGAAAGACGATGATGGTTTCGCCGCGATTGAGCCGCTCCAGGGCTTCCTTGCGGCTGCGCAGGTTGGTCATCTGCGCCTCGCGCGTGCCCGCGAAGTCGACCGGAAGCGCGAAGGGCTGCATCTCGGTGATTTTCATCAGCGCGTCATTGACCAAGATGCGGAAGGTGCGCTCCAGCGCCTCGGCCAGAGCGAACATGGCGATCCCGTCCAGCACGCCGTAAGGATGATTGGCGATCAGAATCACCGGTGCATCGCTCGGCGCCTTGGGCGGCCAGGGGTCGCCATGCAGGCGCATGTCGATTCCGAGACGCTGAAGGGCGTCCAGCCAGACCCGGTCCGATTTTCCATAAACCCGGGTCAGCCAGTCCAGATAGGTGTCCGCATAGCGGCGGATGAAGCCGGGCCGCCCCGTGGCGAACTCGACCGCACGGATGAAGCGCCGCTTCAAGAAGGGGTCATCCGGTTCCGCGTAGCTGATGTGCTGCAAGTTCATGCTGTCCCGAATCCTAGCCGATTCCTCTTACGCATCATATAGCGCCGGAAACCACGGCATTTTTGTGACATGGCGCTTGGATCGTCCAAGTCATCCTGCGTTATCTATCTTTTTTCTGCTTTCTTTTTCGATTTCTTTTGATCTGTAGAATTCCGCAGTCTTCTGCAATACCTTCCCACGCGGGAGGAAAGATGCAGGACTTCGGCGCCGCCTTCGGTGAAGCATTCCGGTTACTGATCGAGCTCGACAAGGATCTCCTGGAGATCGTGACGCTCTCGCTTCAGGTGTCCCTGTCCGCCGTCGGGCTGGCGGCGCTCTTCGGGTTTCCCCTGGGCGCGCTGGTCGCGGTCGCGCGTTTTCCGGGGCGCGGCGCGATCATCCTGATGATGAACGCCCTCATGGGCTTGCCGCCGGTAGTGGTCGGTCTGCTTGTCTATCTGGCGCTTTCCAACGCCGGGCCGCTGGGCGTCCTGCAACTGCTCTACACGCCCACGGCCATGATCATCGCGCAGTGCCTGCTGGTGACGCCAATCGTGGCGGCCCTCACCCGCCAGACCATCGAGGACCTGCGCGGCGAGTATGAAGATCAGTTGCGGCTCTTCGGCCTCTCCCGTCTCAATATCGCTCTCACCCTTCTCTGGGATGGGCGCTACAGCCTCCTGACCGCGCTGCTCGCCGGTTTCGGCCGGGCCGTGGCGGAGGTCGGCGCGGTCATCATCGTCGGCGGCAACATCAACCACGTCACCCGCGTCATGACCACGGCCATTGCGCTTGAGACCTCCAAGGGGAACCTGGCGCTGGCTTTGGGCCTGGGTCTCGTGCTGCTGCTATTGGCGATGCTGGTCAATCTCTTGGTCCTGACGCTGCGGGTAACAGCGCAGCGCACGGCCTACGCGTGAGCCGCGCCATGCCGTTCGAGGAGAACACCAGGAAACAGGGCGGCGGGGGCATTCTACCCCTCACCGGCACCTCCCTGATCGTCGAGCGCGAAGGGCGGCGGCTCATCGACAATCTCTCCCTCTCCATCGGGGGCGAGGGCGAAGGCGCCCAACTGAGCGTCATCCTGGGGCCCAACGGGGCGGGAAAGTCCCTCCTGCTGCGCCTGCTTTCGGGTCTGCTCATCCCGGACGCCGGACAGGTGACCTGGGGCGGCGCACGCCCGAACCGCGCGTCACAATTGAAGCTTGGCCATGTCTTCCAGAAGCCCGTGCTTTTGCGCCGCTCCACCCTGGCCAACCTGCGCTATGCCCTGGCCGCCAAGGGCTGCCCCCGCCGAGAACAAGACGCCAAGGCGGAAGCCGCCCTGCGGCGCGCCGGCTTGATGGAGCGGGCGGATCAGGCAGCACGCCTGCTTTCAGGGGGCGAGCAGCAACGCCTTGCGCTGGCCCGCGCACTGGCGCTTGAGCCGCAAGTCCTGGTGCTAGACGAACCCACAGCGAACGTGGACCCAGCCTCCACGCTGTCGATCGAGCGGATGATCCGCAGCGCGGCCCATGAAGGAACCAGGATCGTGCTGGTAACGCACGATCTGGGACAGGCGCAACGCTTGGCGGACGAAGTGCTCTTCCTGCATCACGGGCGTCTGCTGGAGCGCACCCCGGCGGCCCGCCACCTACCTGCGCGGCGACATCCTCTTGTAGAAATTCAACCTAAAAGGAGACGTTAGAAGTGACACATAAACTACTGAAGAACATAGCATATTCTCTCTTCATGATTGGCTTGTCCTTGTCGCAGCCGGCGCTGAGCCCGGCGCAGGCCCAGGACCAGTTCATCGTGGTTCAGTCCACGACCTCCACCGCCAACTCGGGCTTGCTGGAAAGCATCCTGCCGCAGTTCGAGGAGAAGACCGGGATTCAGGTGCGCGTGGTCGCGGTCGGCACCGGCCAGGCGATCAAGAACGCCCAGAACGGCGATGGCGATGTGCTGCTGGTCCACGCCAAGCCGGCGGAAGAGAAGTTCGTCGCCGAGGGCTACGGCGTCGAGCGCTTCGATCTCATGTACAACGACTTCGTGATTGTTGGCCCGGAAAGCGACCCCGCAGGGATCGCAGGCACCAGCGACCCTCTCGCAGCGCTGAAGGCGATCGCGGGGGCTGAGGTCCCCTTCGCCTCCCGCGGCGACGATTCCGGGACGCACAAGAAGGAACTCCGCCTCTGGGAGGCCGCCGGCATCGATCCGACCGCGGCGAGCGGCGGTTGGTACCGCGAGACCGGCTCGGGCATGGGCGCGACCTTGAACGCGGCCGTGGGAATGGGCGCCTACGCCATGACCGACCGCGCCACTTGGATCTCCTTTGGCAACAAGGGCGACTTCCAGATCGCCGTCGAGGGGGACGAGAGCCTCTTCAATCAGTACGGCGTAATCCTGGTGAACCCGGAGAAGTTCCCGAACGTCAAGGCCGAAGAAGGCCAGGCCTTCATCGACTGGCTGCTCTCCAAGGAAGGTCAACAGGCCATCGCCTCCTTCAAGGTGGAGGGACAGCAGCTCTTCTTTCCGAACGCCAAGGAGATGATGTGACCGCCCACCGACCGGGTCAGCGCGCGTTGTAGACGACCTCGCCAAAGACGCTGACGTCGTATCCGCCCAAAGCCCCCGCCTTCTCCGCGAAGGCCGGGGTGCGGCAGAAAGCGAGCAGTTTCTGGAAGGGCTCCTCGAAGAAGTCATGGCGCCAGACCGCAAGGTCGAAGCGTTCCTCCGCCAGCGGCAGGAAGGAAAGACGGTAGAGCCGCGCCGCCGATTCAATGGCGAGACCGGCGTCGGCCTTGCCCTCGGCGACAGCCACCGCCACGTCCGCTTCGCTTCTCGCGGGCGGGTCGATCAGGGTCACGGAGGAACTGCTCAGCCCGGCTTCCTTCAGCAGATGGTTCAAGAGCACTCGGCTACCCGCCTGCCCCTGGCGCGGGATCACCCGCCGCCCCTTCAAGTCGGCGGCCCCGGCGATGCCAAGCGGATTCTCCGGCGCCAGCAGCAAGCCCTGTCGCCGCCGCGCGAAGGCGATCATGACCAGCGGCAGGCCGGGCGCGGCGGCCCGGAGATGGTCCAGGTTCCAGTCCCCCTGCTCAGGCTCGAAGATGTGGAGCCCGGCGGCGATCCCCTTGCCCGCGATCAGGCGTTCGAGGCCATCGAGGCTGCCGTCGAAGAAGCTCGCGATGCCACTGCCCGATTCCCTGAGCGCCCAGTCCAGCAGGGGATCGTGGCTGCCCACCATGACCTGCGCGCGCGGATCGAGGCCTTCGATGTCCTCGGCTGTTTCCATGTGACGGCGGACCCAGGCTTCGATCAAAGGGCGCGGAAAAAGCAGCTTCCCGGTGACACGGCTCACTGGGATCGCGTTCTGGCTGACCAGTTCGTAGATCTTGCGCTCCTTGGTCCGAAGCAGGGTTGCGACTTCCTTGGTGGTCAGGAGCTCCATGCGTTTTCCTGCGTTTGATAGCGGTTCTCTGTCACCAAGGATCAATCCACAAAAGAATTGAGGTGGCAAGCAGGGCCTCATTGGCTATATTCCGATGGATATAGCCAGGCTTCCGGAGTTACGCCCCCACCATGCAACGCCGCCGCTTCTTGCTGCTCGGCCTATCGATCCTGGCGGGGCTTCTCGTCCAATCCGCCAGAAGTCCGCTTGCAGAGGAGCCGGTTACGGTCTTCGCCGCCGCCTCCCTGACCGATGCGCTGACAGGGATCGGAGAGAGGTACCGGGCCGAAGGCGGCGGGCCTCTCAGGTTCTCCTTTGCCGCCTCCTCCACCCTGGCTCGCCAGATCGAGGCCGGAGCAGGCGCGGAGATCTTCCTCTCCGCTAACAGCCGCTGGATGGACCGGTTGGAAGGGCTCGGACTGATCGCTCCTGAAAGCAGGCGGGAGTTGCTCGGCAATCGGCTCGCGCTGATCGCGCCGCCGGAAAGCAACCCTACCGAGGAAAGCGCCGACCTCAGCCAACTGCCGGCACTGCTTCCCGAGGGCGCGAGGATGGTGATCGGCGACCCCGCCCATGTCCCGGCGGGCATCTATGCGAAAGAGGCGCTGACCAGCCTCGGCCTCTGGTCCGCCTTGGAAGCGCGGCTGGTCTACGCCGCCGACGTGCGCGGCGCATTGGCCCTGGTGGAGCGCGGCGAGGCGGCGCTGGGCATCGTCTATGCGACCGACGCGGCCCTCCTGCCCGAAATCAAGCGGCTGGCGGTCTTTCCTGAAGCAAGTCACGGCCCGATCCGCTATAGCCTGGCTATCGCGGCGGGCGCTGAGCGGAAGGAGGTAATGGCCTTCTTCGACCACCTGCTCAGCCCGACGGCGGCGGAGACCTTCCGGCGCTATGGCTTCGCGCCGCTCGACTGACCGGGGAAAGGTATTGAGGACCGGATGATGTGGGACCTGCTGAGCGCGGCTGAAATCGAAGCGTTGCTGCTGAGCCTCAAGGTATCTGCGGCGGCGGTGCTCTGCGCCCTGCCCTTTGCCGTCGGCATCGCCGTGCTGCTGGCGAGAAGCGACTTTCCCGGTAAGACCCTGGTGAACGGCTTGGTGCATCTGCCGCTGGTGCTGCCCCCGGTCGTGATGGGTTATCTGCTGCTGATTTCTTTCGGCGCGCGCGCGCCGCTCGGGGCCTGGCTGCTGGAGAGTTTCGGCCTGCGGCTCGTCTTCACCTGGCAGGGCGCGGCCCTGGCGGCGGCCATCGTCACCTTTCCCTTTCAGGTGCGCGCCGTGCGCCTTGCCGTGGAGGCCATCGACCCCGGTCTGGAGGTGGCGGCGCGCACACTGGGCGCAGGCGCGCTGGACCGCTTCCTGACCGTCACCCTGCCGCTCGCCCTTCCAGGCGTCATCGCCGGGGCCATCACCGCCTTTGCCGCCAGTCTGGGCGAGTTCGGCGCGATCATCACCTTCGTCTCCAACATTCCGGGCGAGACCCGCACCCTGCCCCTTGCGATCTACACCGCCCTGCAAACGCCGGGCGGAGAGGCGGCGGCGGCGCGGCTGGCGGCGCTCTCCATCGCCCTGGCGCTGCTCGGCCTCCTGTTCTCCGAGATCGCCGCGCGGCGGGTGAAGGGGCTGACGGAACGATGACCCTGGAAGTGAGCATCCGCCAGAGTTTGCGGCACTTCTCGCTGGAGGTCGCCTTTGAGACCGGTGCGCGCGGCATCACCGCCCTCTTCGGGCCTTCGGGCGCGGGCAAGTCGTCCACCGTCGAGGCCATCGCCGGACTGCGCCGGGGCGCAGAGGGGCGGATCGCCTTGGAAGGACGGGTGCTTCTGGACAGCGGCGCGAAGGTCTTCCTGCCGCCGGAAGAGCGGCGGGTCGGCTGCGTGTTCCAGGATGCGCGCCTCTTTCCCCACCTCTCGGTGCGCAGCAACCTGCTCTACGGGTGGCGCCGTTCGCGTCAGCGCGCCCCGGAGGCGGAGATCGACGGCGTCATCGCTCTCCTGGGGCTGGAGCCCCTGCTCGCCCGCTCGCCGGGCTCGCTCTCCGGTGGCGAGAAGCAGCGCCTGGCCCTCGGGCGCGCGCTCCTGATGAAGCCGGACCTGCTGCTGCTCGACGAGCCGCTCGCCGCCCTGGACCAGAACCGCAAGGGCGAGATCCTGCCCTTCCTGGAGCGGCTCAGGGACGAGAGCGGCGTTCCCATGGTCTATGTCAGTCACTCCATCGAGGAGGTGACGCGTCTCGCCGACCGCATGGTCGTGATGAACGAGGGCAAGGTCGCAGCAGAAGGCACGGTCTTCGAGATCACCGCGCGGCTCGACCTCTTTCCGTTGACCGGCCGCTATGAGGCGGGCGCGGTCATCGAGTGCCGCGTCGCCGAGCAGGATCCCGCCTTCTCCATGACCCGCCTCAGCTTTACAGGCGGCAGCCTGTGGGTGCCGGAGATCGAGCTTCCCAAGGGCGCGGAAGTTCGTGTGCGCCTTCGAGCGCGCGATATCATCCTCGCCAAGTCTGCGCCAAATTATACAAGCGTCAACAATGTATTAGAAGGTATTATTAAGGAGATACGTGAAGACCCAAGCGTCTTTGTCGATGTGCAGGTCGACTGCGGCGGCACCCTGATCCTGGCGCGCATCACGAAGCGCTCGCTCCAGCGGCTGGGACTGGGACCGGGGCAGTCCGTCTTCGCCCTCGCCAAAACGGTCACGATCGACCGGCGGGCCATGGCCCGGACGCGCTAGCCGCCCTTCCCGGCCTTCCGGATCAGGGTATTCAGCTGCTTCAGCGCCGGCTCGGCTCCGCCGGCCGCGGCGTCGCTCAGCGCATCGAAGGCTTCAACCAGAGACGACCCCAGGTCTGTAAGATGCGCGCCGCCGCGCCCACCGATCCGCGTTTCGACGACAGGCGCCCCCAGGTCGCGGTTCATCTCGTCCACCAGCAACCAGGCACGGCGGTAGGACATGGAAAGAGAGCGCGCGGCGGCGGCGATGGAACTCTCCTGCGCGATGGCTTTCAGCAAGGCGATCTTGCCGGGCCCGAGCTGGCGCCCCTCTCCAAGGTCCACTTTGATCCAGAGGCGCGGCGGTGTCTCCGTCATGTCAGCGGCACCCGGGCGGCTCTCAGGCCACGACCGTGAGCACGGCTGCGAAATGACAGGAGGCCGCGGAGAGTACGAAGACGTGCCAGATCGCGTTCTGGAATGGCAGCTTCTCCCAGAGATGGAAGACCACGCCCAAGGTGTAGAGCCCCCCGCCCACGGTCAGCAGGACCAGGGACGCCGTGCTCAGGGAAACCACCAGCGTGTCGATTACGACCAGAACGGCCCAGCCCTGAAGCAGATAGAGGATCACCGAACCCCGCTCAAAGCGGCGCGGGAAGAAGAGCTTCAAGACCACCCCCGCCAAGGCCACGGCCCAGACGAGGGCCAAGAGCGCCGTCCCCTCGCCCGCGGGCAGAGCCAACAGCGCGAAGGGCGTATAGGTCCCGGCGATCATGACGAAGATCGCGGCGTGATCGAGCCGCCGCAGCCACTCCTTCGCGCCCGGCAGGTGAACCAGATTATAGGCGGCTGAGAAACTGAAGGTGGCGAGCAGCGCCAGTCCGTAAACGATCAGCGCCACCACACTGACGAGATCCAACGCATAGGCCGCGAGCACGATGAGGGTGACGAGTCCCGCCAGGGCCGCGCCCACGCCTGTCACGTGGACAATGCCGTCGATCAGACGCTCAGCGCGGGTATAGACCGGGAAGTCGCTCATCACCCCTCAATCATACGCCGGATTTCCTTTGAGACAACGCCTGGCCGGAATCGCACAACCGGAACCCAAAAATGAAACATTTTTCCAATAAATCAAAAGCTTGCATTACCTGCAAGATTCCTTAAATGACAAGTCCACAGCGACCCGGAGCGACAAGAATACATAAAGCACGGAAGAGACTGACCTCATGACCCCTCGCGTTGAAGCAGGCCGCTTGAAAGTGGCACGAGACCTCCACGACTTCATCAACTCCGATGTTCTGCCCGGCACGGGCGTCTCCGCGGAAGCCTTCTGGCAGGACCTGGATTCCCTGGTTCACGATCTGGCGCCCAGGAACAGGGCGCTCCTGGCGCGCCGCGAAGAGCTGCAGGCCAAGATCGACGCCTGGCACCGGGAGCGGCGCGGCCGACTGCATGACGCCGCCGCCTACAAGTCTTTCCTGAAAGAGATCGGCTATCTGGTGCCCGAGGGAGAGGACTTCTCCATCGGAACGCAGCAGGTCGACCCCGAGATCGCCAGCATCGCCGGCCCTCAACTGGTCGTCCCCCTGATGAACGCCCGCTACGCCCTCAACGCCGCCAACGCCCGCTGGGGCAGTCTCTATGACGCGCTCTACGGCACCGACGCAATTTCTGATTCAGACGGTGCGCAGCGCGGCCCGCAATACAATCCTCGCCGGGGCGAGAAGGTGATCGCCTTCGCCCGCGCGCTGCTGGATGAGATCGCCCCCCTCGAAGAGGGCTCGCACCGGGACGCGACGGGCTACCTGGTCGAAAAGGGGGCCCTGACAGTCAAGTTGAAGAGCGGCGCGAAGACCGGGCTTTCGGAGCCGGAGACCTTCGCCGGATATCGCGGCGAGCCCTCGGCGCCCTCCGGTATCCTGCTCGCTCACCATGGCCTCCACTGCGAGATCGTGATCGACGACGAGCACCCGATCGGGGAGAACGACCCCGCCCATGTCGCCGACCTGATCATGGAATCCGCTCTGACCTCCATCATGGACTGCGAGGATTCTGTCGCGGTAGTGGACGCCGCCGACAAGGTGCAGCTCTACCGGAACTGGCTGGGGCTGATGCGCGGCGACCTTACCGAAACCGTCACCAAGAAGGGCCGACGCTTCGAGCGCCGCCTCAGCGAGGACCGGCGCTACTGCGCCCCCGGCGGCGGGGAAGTCACGCTTCCCGGGCGCAGCCTCATGCTGGTGCGCAACGTTGGGCACTTGATGACCATCGACGCGATCCTGGATGAACAGGGGGAGGAGATCCCCGAGGGCTTGCTGGATGGCGCGATGACCGCGCTGATCGCGCTCCACGACCTGAAGCGCGAGGGCGGCAACTCGCGCGCCGGGTCGGTCTACATCGTGAAGCCGAAAATGCACGGTCCCGAGGAGGTCGCCTTCTCCGACGAGCTCTTCGCGCGTATCGAGGACATGCTGGGCATGGCCCGCAACACGCTGAAAATGGGCATCATGGACGAAGAGCGGCGCACCACCCTGAACCTCAAGGAGTGCATCCGCGCCGCCAAGGACCGGGTGGTCTTCATCAACACCGGCTTCCTCGACCGCACGGGCGACGAGATCCACACCTCCATGGAAGCAGGCCCCATGATCCGCAAGGGCGACATGAAATCCTCCATCTGGATCAAGGCCTATGAGGATTCCAACGTGGACATCGGCCTGGCGTGCGGGCTTCCGGGCCGCGCGCAGATCGGCAAGGGCATGTGGGCCATGCCCGACCGCATGGCCGAGATGCTGGAACAGAAGATCGGCCATCCCATGGCCGGAGCCAACACGGCCTGGGTCCCCTCACCCACCGCCGCGACGCTGCACGCCATCCACTACCACAAGGTCAATGTGGCGGAGCGGCAGAAGGAACTGCAGGGCCGCAAGCGCGCCAAGATCGACGACATCCTAACGATCCCGCTGGCCGACCGCCCCAACTGGTCGTCGGAGGAGATCCGTGCGGAGATCGAGAACAACGCGCAGAGCATCCTGGGCTACGTCGTGCGCTGGGTCGAACAGGGCGTCGGCTGCTCCAAGGTTCCGGACATCGAGGACGTCGCGCTGATGGAGGACCGAGCCACGCTGCGCATCTCCAGCCAGCACATCGCCAACTGGCTGCACCACGGCGTGGTCAGCGAGGAGGAGGTGCTGGAGACCCTGAAGCGCAT
>JARRJC010000063.1 GCA_037379885.1 Limibacillus sp. | reverse complement strand
CCCGATGGGCTTGCGTCCTGTTGCGGAACGGCGGGCCGTCTGGTTAGAAGGATGGGTGGCCGTTGCGCGGTACCCTGTCGTGACATCGTTGGCGCGGCTGAGAGCGGGACCGCGGAGTTGGGTGATGCGGGGTTGGGCGATATGGCGTGCATCGGTTTCTTCGGGCATCACAAATGCGGCACCACCACCATCCAACTGGTGCTCAAGTGCGTTTGCGAGGCCTTGGGGCTGCGCTACCAGAGCTACCATAGCCCGCTGCAGTTTGACGGCGACCTGCCGCGCTGCATCCGTGACGATGCAATCGATGTCGTCGCCCATGTGAATGCATTCTACGATCACGTCGCCCCGATTGAGGACCTCGTCGGCTTCCACGTCGTGCGCGATCCGCGCGATCTCGTCGTCTCCGGGTACTTCTCGCACCTCTACAGCCATCCGACCGAGGGGTGGCCCGCCTTGAGCGCCCACCGGAAGGCACTCGAGTCCCTGCCTAAGTCCGAGGGCCTGCTCCTCGAGATCGATTTCGAGACCAAAGTGCTCCACAACATTCGATCGTGGAACTATGGCGACCCACGGATCCAGGAACTGCGTTTCGAGACGATGGCCCTCTACCCGGAGCGCTTCTGGCGCGGGCTTTTCGACGCCCTGTTCCCGCGCGTAGAGAAGGGCGGACAGGTCACCTATCGGGTCTTGAACAGCGATCTACAACTCGACCGGCTGTTGGATTGCGTTCGCAGCCATTCCTTCGAGCGGCTCGCCGGCCAGCGCCAGATGGGCGAGGAGGATCCCAAACACCACTATCGAAAGGGCCTTCCCGGAGATTGGCGTAACCATTTCGGTCGGCGCGAGGCCGAGTATTTCGCCAAACGTCATGCGGACCTGCTGGTCGCCCTCGGCTACGAGAAGGATGACGCCTGGGTATCCGACTGCCCCTGAAGGGGCGGAGCAAGGCCTCTGGCGTTCCTGCGCAAACGGCCTCGATTGGCTTGCTCTTCGCGCCTGCTCTGCCATTCTAGGGCGCATGAGGTTGTTTCTTATTGCATTGCTCGCTTTATTCTGGGGCGAGAGCGCCCAGGCCCTCGAGGGGCCCCGCTGGTTGTGCGAGGGGGAGAAGACGACCGGCTTCCGCTTCGATGCCGAGACCGCCGACTGGCGAGAGGCGGGCTTTCCGTCGGAGGAGATGAAGTGGGTCTTCGCCACGCGGCAGATCGTGGACTATGGCGCGCTCGCCGAGCAGCGGGCCCGTAAGGCGGAAGAGGGGCTGGCGGAAGAGGGGCTGGCGGAAGAAGGCGCGCCGCCGGGGGACGGGGCGCTCGATTTCGAGGACGGCGACCTGCCCATGCGCCTCGTCTACAGCCTCAGCGAATACGGCAAGGATTGGCCGGTGCTGCAGTGTCAGGCGCGCGAGGTCTTCGCCACGCTCCAGTGCGAATTCGGGGCCTACGCCTTCGCCAGCAAGTTCTTCTTCCGGATGAACACGGAGACCAACCGCTTCATGCTGGTCTCACCCAACGGCTATGTCGAAGGGCCCGACACGGCGGAGGTCGCCCCGACCATCACCATCGGCCGCTGCACGCTGTTCTGAGGAGCCTGCGCATCGGGCCGGGCGCCACTATCCGGGGCGCTGCTATCCGGGGAGCTGGAACCTCATTGGAAGCTCGGCGACTGCTCGCCCTCGTCCTCGATGGTCAGGTTCTCCAGCGCGGCGTCGATCAGATCCTGATTCACCTCGGACTCGATGCCCAGGAACTTACACTGTGCCAGGATCTGGTTGACGATGAAGCGCGGCTGATAGGCCGCCAGCGCCACGTAGGGCATGGCCATGATCGCCTGATAGATGCCCTCCCGCTGCTGCTCGGTGAAGGTGAGGCCGGCGGCCTCGGCCTCCTTGTCCAGGATCGAGAGGAAGTGCTCCTTGGTCGGCGCCTCGATATGGATCTTGTAGGGCACGCGGCGCAGGAAGGCAGCGTCCATGATGTCGATCGGCCGCAGGTTGGTGGAGAAGACCACCAGCTCGTCGAAGGGCACCTCGAAAGACTTGCCGGTGTGGAGTTTCAGGTAGTCCACGCCCTTTTCCAGCGGCATGATCCAGCGGTTCAGCAGGTCCTTGGCCGAGACCAGCTGGCGCCCGAAATCGTCGATCAGCATGACGCCGTTAACCGCCTTCATGTGCAAGGGCGCGTCATAGAAGCCGGTCGCCTCGTTGTAGGCGAGGTCGAGCATTTCCAGCGTCAGCTCGCCGCCGGAGATGACCAGCGGACGGCGGCAGGCGACCCAGCGTTGATCGAGCCGCCCATAGCTCTCCCGCTCGTCCAGTTCGCCGCCGCCGATCTCGCCGCTGATCGAGACGTCCTGATGGATCGAAGGGTCGTAGAACTTGATGATCTCGGAGTCGATCTCCAAGGCATAGGGCAGGAGGACGCAGTCCTTGAACACCGTGCCGATCTGTGAGGCGAGCAGTGTCTTACCGTTGCCCGGCGGGCCGTAGACCAGGACCGCTTCGCCCAGGTTGACGGCCGGGCCGACCTTCTTGACGAAGCCGCGCGGCAGGACGGCACCGCGCATGGCCTCGCGTAGTTCCTCGGCGGTAACGCGGTTGCTGCGGATGGTCTGGCGCCGGGCGCGCGCGGCGAACTCCTTCATGGGAATCGGCGCCGGGCCGACGTAGCTGTTGCGATGGTAGGCTTCGCGCACCATGTCCCGACCGTCGGGCGTCATGGCGTAGCGCAGTTGCTCGGACATGCCGGCGCTGGACATGCCGATGATGTGCAGCAGCTTGCGCTCAATGGCCTCGTCCAGCAGCGTCTTCACGATGGAATAGTTGATGCAGAGGTTGGCCGCCAGATCGAGCGCCGTCTCCACCTTGCGCACGTAGATGGTCTTGAGCAGCAGCTCGAGCAGCAGGGACTGGCGCAGGCCCAACTCCTCCAGCGTTTCGGGCTCGCGCGGCAGGTCGGCCATGACGTCGCGCGCCACCCGGTCGTCCAGCGTTCCCTCGCTGACCATGTGGCGGGTCGCCGATCCGCCCTCACTGTGCTGCCGCTCAAGGGCTTGCATCGCCGAGTCACGGGAGACATGGCGGTTGCCCACCAGAATATCGATCAGTCGCATGATAACACCCTACCTTAACGGCCCCCCCAAAAACGCGGCCGATTCTAATCTACGGAACACCCGCTTTGCTCCGCCAGATCATTGTGAAGAATTGTACTCTATTATTCTTTCACTCCTTTTTACGGGAAAACTGGCGAAAAATGAAGTCTTGAAGGTACTCTGAAAGGCGATCTTTCTTCAGAAGCGATTCACCCGGTTCGAGCGCGGCGAGGCGGGACGAGGCAAGGCAGGCATGGAAGCGGGCTCACATCTCCAGGACGTTGTGGTGATCCTGGCGGCGGCCATCGCGGCGGCGGCGGCGTCGCGTTTGCTGCGCACCTCCGTGGTGCTGGGCTACCTGCTCGCCGGCACCCTCATCGGGCCGCACGCCTTCGGCCTCATCGGGCACAACGCCACGATCGACCTGCTGGCCGAGTTGGGGGTTGTGTTCCTGCTCTTCACCGTCGGCTTGGAACTGCCGTTGCAGCGCCTGAGAACGCTGCGCAACCAGATGGCGCTGAACGGCCTTTCGCAGATTCTGCTTACGACGGCGGCGCTCTCACTGCTGCTCTGGCTCTATGGGCTGGGCGGGACGGCGGCCGTGGTCGTGGCCGCCGCACTCTCACTTTCCTCGACGGCCCTGGTGCTGCGTCTGCTCTCGGAAAGCCGGGAGGTCTCGAGCCGCATGGGGCGTACGGCGGTGGCGGTGCTGCTGGCGCAGGACCTGGCCGTTGCGCTGATCCTGGTCTTGATCTCCATCGTCGAGCGCTCCCAATCCATCGCCTGGAGCGAACTGGCGCTGCTGACCGGCAAGATGACCGTGGCGATGCTGGCCTTCGTGCTTTTCGGGCGCTATCTGCTCTCTTCCCTGTTCCGCTACATCGCGGCGATCGGCTCGCCGGAGGTCTTCACCGCCTTTACGCTGATGGTGGTCCTGGGCAGCGCGATCTTCACCGACTTCGTGGAGTTGGGCATGGGGCTCGGCGCGTTCGTCGCCGGCATGCTTCTCGCCGACACCCGCTACCGACATCAGATCGCCGCCGACATCCTGCCCTTCCGCATGCTGTTGCTGGGCCTCTTCTTTCTTTCGGTGGGCATGGCGCTGGATCCCGGCTACGCCTGGGCCAACCCCTGGAGCACCTTGGGCGCCACGGCGGGCATCCTGGGCCTGAAGGCGGCGTTGCTGCTGCTGGTGGGCGCCACCGCGCGCCTGACGGTGGGGGAGGCCTTGCGCTTTTCCCTCCTGCTCTCCCAGGCGGGCGAGTTCTCCTTCGTGATCCTGGCCGCGGGCGCCATGGCGGGTCTTGTTCCGCAGGAGATCGCCCAGGCATGCGGCATCGCTGTGGCCATCACCATGTTGCTGACGCCGCTGCTGGCGGGCCTGGGGCGGCGCGTCCAGGGCTGGTGCGAGAGGAAGCGCTACTCCAGACCCGCGAACGACGAGATCACCGCAGACCTGGAGGGGCACATCGTGATCGCCGGGTTCGGCCGGCTGGGCCGCGATCTGGCCCGCCAGATGAAGGAGAAGGGCGCGCCCTACATCGCCGTCGACGCCAACAGCCGCAAGGTGGAAAGCGCCGCGGCGGAGGGAATCCCCATCGTCTTCGGCGACGTCACACGCCCGGACATGCTGGAGGCGCTGCATCTCCAGTCCGCGCGCGCGATCGCGGTCTGCCTCGACGACCCCGCCGCCACCTTGCGGCTGGTCGCCCTGGTCCACTACATCTTCCCGGATATGCGGGTGATCGCCCGCGCCTATGACGAGGCCCACGGGGAGGAGCTGCGCGCCTCGGGCGCCAATCAGGTGATTCAGGAGCTGTCGCCCACCAGCCGGCAGTTCGCGACCCATATCGAAGAGATCCTGGCGGATTGAAGGACCGGTTTTCCGTGATTAAAGCCACGGCGGCTGCTATGGCTTCAGCCGAATTCAGCGGCGATCACCGCCCAGGCGGGAAGTCTGGAGCGGTGCCACTGGCAAGGGACGACTGAGAAATGGACATGCTGAAGATCGTGGCGGTGCCGATTCACCGCGAGGGTGTGCGTTTCATCGCCATCTTCGCCGCGGTTGCGGCTCTGCTGTTTTTGCTTTGGGAGCCTTTGGGCTGGTTGGGCGCCGCGGCCACCGTCTGGTGCTACTACTTCTTCCGCGACCCGCCGCGCGCGGTGCCTCAGCGCGAGGGACTGGTGATCGCGCCCGCCGACGGCGTGGTCTGCCTGGTGGAGGAGGCGGTGCCGCCGGTCGAACTGGGCTTGGGCGAAGAGCCGCTGATGCGCGTCGCGACCTTCATGAACGTCTTCAACTGCCATGTGAACCGCGCGCCGGTGCCCGGTGAGGTGACCCGCATCGCGTACCATCCCGGCAAGTTCCTGAACGCCTCCCTCGACAAGGCGAGCGAGGAGAACGAGCGCAACGGCCTTGTCATCGAGACCGCGGGGGGTGACTCTTTCGGGGTCGTGCAGATCGCCGGCCTGGTGGCGCGGCGGATTCTCTGCGAGGTGGAGGAGGGCGTGCATCTGCGCGCTGGTCAGCGCTTCGGCCTGATCCGCTTCGGCAGCCGGGTCGATGTCTATCTGCCCAAGGGCGTGGCGCCGCTTGTGAGTGTCGGCCAGACCATGGTGGCGGGCGAGACCGTGCTGGCCGATACGAAGTCCAAGGAGGCGGCCCGCGCCGCCAGCCTGGAGTAGGAGAGGGAGCCGGCCTGAAAGCCATGAGCGAGCTGGACAAAAAACCCAAACTGGCGATCCGCCAGTTGATCCCCAGCCTGGTGACGGTGCTGGCGCTCTGCGCCGGTCTGACCTCCATGCGCCTTGGGATTGAAGGGCGCTACGGCACCGCCGTGGTGATGATCCTGCTGGCGGCCTTTCTGGACGGCATAGACGGGCGGGTGGCGCGCCTTCTGCGCGGGACGACGCGCTTCGGGGCCGAGCTCGACTCCCTGGCCGATTTTGTCAACTTCGGGGTTGCGCCCGCGCTGCTGGTCTACGTGGCGCTGCTGCAAGGGACCGGACCCGCGGGCTGGTTGGCGGCCATGATCCTGGCCATCTGCTGCGGGTTGCGGCTGGCGCGCTTCAACGTGACCTCGACGGATAAATCCAAGCCGGCCTGGACAGGCGCCTACTTCACCGGAGTGCCCGCCCCGGCGGTCGGCGCGTTGGCGTTGCTGCCGCTCTTCCTCGACTTCCTGGGCGTTCGGATCGCGGAGGATCTGCCCTTCCTGATCGCGGTCTACCTGATCCTGATCGGCTTGCTCGCCGTCAGCACGCTGCCGACCTTTTCCTTGAAGCGCCAAAGGGTGAAGCGGGAGTACGTCCTGCCGCTCCTGATCGTCTTTGCGGCCTTCGTCGGCTTGCTGCTGACCAATCCCTGGCTCGCCATGACCTTCGCCTGCCTGCTCTATCTTTCAATGCTGCCGGTCTCCTACCACGCCTATCGCCGTCAGGCGCGCGAGGAAGCCGCCCGCGATTGACAGCGGTGGTATGAAGGCATAAAGCCTAGCGCCCCAAAAGCCCGACCCGAGAACGAGGAATTGAGACCATGGCCGCCGCCAAGAACCCGCTGTTGTTGCTGTTGCCGCCCGTGATCGCGATGGCGCTGGTCATCGTGCTTTCCAATGAGTTGGTGCAGCATCCGATCAACGACTGGCTGACCTGGGGCGCCTTTTCCTATCCGATCGCGTTTCTGGTGACCGACACGACCAACCGTCTTCTGGGCGCGGGCAGCGCGCGCCGCGTGGTCTATGTGGGCTTCGCGCTGGGCGTGGCGCTCTCGCTGTTGGTCGACCTGCGCATCGCCATCGCTTCGGGCAGCGCCTTTCTGGTCGCACAGCTCCTGGATGTCTGGGTCTTCGACCGTCTGCGTCGGCAGACCTGGTGGAAGGCGCCGCTGGTCTCCAGCCTTCTGGGCTCGGCGGTGGACACCGCGCTCTTCTTCTCGCTGGCCTTCGCGGCGACCGGCTTGCCCTGGGTCACCTGGGCGCTGGGCGACTTCGGCGCGAAGCTCTTCATGGCCGCGACGCTGCTGCCGGTCTTCCGCCTGATCGTCGCCTACTACCCGGATAGGTTACGGCATGCGTGAGTATTATGAATTCTTGGGCGTTTCTTCTTATAAATAATAAATAAAACTATTAAAAGTAGCATATAATCGTATGTAACAATTTAAACGTTCAAACTGTATAATAGTTAAACTAGACTGTACCCTGTTATACTTAGGGTTTCAGTTATGAAGATTATACCATTTTGCCCGAAATCTGTTCTTTGCTTGCTTGCCGCAGCGCTGATCCTCTCGGCCTGCGCCAGTCCGCCGCGTGTTTCCGTTAAAGACCAATGGTCCACGACGCTTAGCAGCTACGGTTTGATCCCGATCTATCCCTTGAGGGAGGATGTCTTCGTCGGAGACCTACGTTTGGCGGTCAAAGACTCCGGCCGCTTCGAGTTGGGCTACCTCAACCTCGGGTACATCGACCTGACCGACGAGTTGGAGACATACAACGGCGGACGCATGGCGCTGCCCGCCACCAAGAATGTCGGTTGTCATGCTGCCGCTGCGGGGGCTGAAGGAGACCAGAAGCCCGAAGCATCGCGGCCCGGCGCGTGCTGGGCGCAGCCGACCGCTTCGCAGTCTCTTTACTCAGGCATGAATGGAGACGCGAACAAAAGCCGCCTCCGCTTGGCGGCCTTGCCGGATGTGGCGATCGTGAACGTCCGAGGCGGCGACCTCGGCGTTGGTGGCCCGTTGGGGGGCGCAGTGGCTGCGTTGGGGCTGGCAGGCCAGAGTGGCGAGAACCTCTCCATCAAGCTGCGGGCTATCGAGACGATGGAGGTGCCCCTTTCCGCGGCTTATTCA
>JARRJC010000062.1 GCA_037379885.1 Limibacillus sp. | reverse complement strand
TGTTTGTGGCTACAATATGGCTACAAACTACCGTTGTGCTTAGAGGTCCCATGCGGCTGTTCAGCTAGTTCAAGAAGCGAGGCTGGGGCCCCAAAAACCAAAAGGTGGTCGGTACGTGCTATTGCCTAGCACTACCTGTGACTAACGCCGCCAAGCCCAGCCCCCAGAAAATTTTTGCAGGAATCTTGAATTTGGGCCTACTGCTAAATGTCCGCTTCTGGCTAAAAGCGGACATATCGTCAGTCGGGCAGACCGGCTTCGCGCAGTCCATTAAGGAAGTGTTCCCATTCAGCTTCGTATCTGAAATTACTTTGGTAGTTACCCAACAAGTCCTGAACGCTCCCCGCCGACGCAGATGCGTAGCCCAGTTCTTCGCTCCGTAATTCCACGAACTGGGCGAGCGCTGCCTGGGCACGTGGCTTGTCGCCCAAGCGGGCATAAGCGGCCGCTAGCCATCCATGACCCCAGCCTTCCAGACGGGCACCCGAAAGGGCCCTTGCCGCCTCTCGGTATCTCTCGCCTCGGTAATAGCCGATCCCAAGCCATCTCAGATAGACATCAGGATATAATGGGTTCAGCCGTACCGCTTCTTCTAAAAGCGGGATTCCCTCTTCCGGGCGTCCGACCACATAAAGCCCATGGCCCACCTCAGCCATGATATCGGGGTCGCCTGGCTTTCGCGCCAAAGCTCTATCGAGTTCAGCCTCAGCCTCTTCCCAGAGCTGGAAACCGATCAAGGCCCACGCCGACATCGCCCGGCCAAGCGGGTCGTTGCTGTCCAGTTCCAGGCATTTCCGTGCGCATTCCAGTCCCGTCTGCAGGGCGTTATCGATCCGCGCCCAATGCAGAAAATGATCAGTTACGCAGGTGTTCGCGAGACCGCCATAGGAGCGAGCGAAGCCCGGATCGGAATCGATCGCCTTCTGATAAAGCCGAGCCGCCGCACTGTTCTCTTCCGGTGTGAAGCGATAGTAGTGCCGATTGGCCTGAAGGAATAACTCATACGAGTGGATATTGCTTGTGGGTTTCCTTGAGGCCTTTTCCGCAACGTCCTTGCCGAGCTGCGCGGCCACGGCGGCGACGATTGAGCGGGTCACATCGTCTTGTACCGCAAAGATGTCTTCCAGGTCGCGATCGTACCGCTCTGCCCAAATGGGACTCCCGTTCTCTGTCTCGACCAGTTGGGCGGTCATTCTGGCCCTGTTTCCTGCCCGGCGGACGCTCCCCTCTACGATGTAGTCAACGCCCAGCTTTCCGCGCACTTCCTTGATGCTGGTTTGGTCGCCCTTCAGGGCGAAGGCTGATTGACGGGCGATGACGCTAAGAATCTGGAAGCGTGAAAGCTCGGCAATGATGTCCTCTGTTATGCCGTCGGAGAAGTACTCCTGCTGAGGGTCTCCCGACATGTTCGAGAAGGGTAGAACGGCGATCGAGGGCTTTCGCTGAAACGCCCGGGGAGAAGCGGGTGATTTTCCGCCTCGTTCGCCTACCTCATCAATGCCTTCCCATTGCCATACAGAAATCTCGCGGGGGATGTTCTTGAACGTCTTCTTTCCGAGGCTGGTGAACGAGGCAGACAATTGCCTTTTCAGGTTTTGATAAACGCTGTCGGAAACACAAATCCCGCCGGGGGCTGCGGCGCCCTCGAGACGGGAAGCCAGATTGACTCCATCGCCAAGGATGTCATCACCATCGATGACGATATCGCCCAGATTGATGCCGATCCGGTATAGGATACGACCGTCATCAGGCTGGTCTTCCGAGCGCTCTGCGAGAGCCTTCTGGATTTCGATGGCGCATTCGACGGCGGCCGAAACGCTCTGGAACTCGATGAGCAAGCCGTCGCCTGTCGTCTTAACGAGGCGTCCTCCGAACTGTGTAATCTTGGGGTCGATCAGGCCAGATCGTAGCGCCCTCTGCCGCTCGATTGTGCCCAGTTCGTCGGCGGCCATAAGCCGGCTGTAGCCGACCATGTCCGCTGCAAGGATCGCAGCTAAGCGATGCTGCATCGCGGTGTCCTCCCAGAGAAAACAATATCCACGATGCTCCCTTGTCTCCAGAAGGATAGTTTTTGGTCATGTCCGCTTTTGGCTAAAAGCGGACATCCTCCAAGAAATACGCAAGCTAGTGACCTGACATCTTCTGGCGGTCTGGTGCCTAGTGCCTTGGCAAATATCCTTAGCTCATCCGCCCTCGACGGGTGTGCCGAAGACGATGATTGCCACGCAGAAAAGGGCGAGCAGCGCAAAGCCGCTTGCCCGGGCTTGGCGCCCGCGTTTTGCCGCACTGATCGCAGCGACCAAGCACTGCATGCCGTAGTAGGCCGCGAAGCAGCGTGAGGCGAAGGTGATCAGGCTGTAGATGTGGGTCTCCCAAGTGATCACGCCGGCCACCACGCAGATTAGCGGATAGATATGCCGCATTCTGATTCGCGAACCTGCGATATTGTATACTAGGCCGCCGGCCCCGAGAGTGTCTGCGATTGCCGCGCTTGACTGGCTTGCGAGCGCACCCGCTAGGACCAGCAGGGGCAAGAGGAACGAGACGGGCCCCAGCATGTCCACGACGGCGGCCACGTCCCCGCCGGTCGTTCCCTTGGAGAAGAGAGGGGTCATGAGCAGGAAGAAGCAAAGATAGATCGCAGCGGAAAGTAACTGGGCGATCTTCATGGTCCGCACCCGCAGTTCCGGGGAATAGCGGTTCCCGAGAAAGCGTGAGGTCTCGAAGCCCTGCACTAGGATCAGCAGGCCGAGCAGAACCGGAAGACTGGCTGGATCGAAGTGGCCAACGGGGAGCAGCGAGCCACCCTCGGGGGCGACGGTAAGTCCGACGTCGTAGAGGAATAGCCCCATCATCATGCCCGCGATCACCGCGAGCTTTGCCGAGACCACATAGATCTCCATGCCCTCTACCGCGCGGAATCCGCGCCAAAGCCCGATGCCGCCTATCACGGTGAGCACAAGGGTCACGACGGTCTTGACGAGGATCAGGTCATGAAGGCCCATGGGCTTCAGCAGGAAACTTGCGAAGAGCACGAGGTAGTAGGCGACGGACACGAAGTAGGCGAAGGCGAGGACGAGATGAGAGAGCCTCTCGAGCGAGCCGATCAGCCCGCCGCCGTCCTGCTGCGCCAGCAGAGGCTCTACGTGAAGGATGTTCTCGCGCACCGCCGCCCCGACCAGATAGGCAACGAGCAGGAGAGCAGCCATGGCGAGGACCGCCCAACCGCCGTAGAGATTACTCAGGATCGGCGTGGAGACGAGAAATCCACTGCCTATGATGGATGCCAGCGGCGTTCCTACAGCCCGCCACGTCGCGGACCCCGTGACCTTGGGCCGAAGTAACCAAACCCCCGCGCCCAATAGCGCAAGCAAGGTGAGGAGTTCGTTCATGGCCGGCCCTTCCTGATCCTACGCATCCCACGGAACCCCGTTGCTGCAGCGCCATAACCTTACTCTCGCCCTGGGATCCGGCAAGGAGGAGTCATGCTAAACAGCGCTAGTACAGGACCAGCGTTGACTGCATAAAGCGCCGCTAAAATTCAGAACTTCAGCGGGTTGATGTTGGCAGCCGAGGCCATTCTCTACACGAGAGGGCGCAGTGATTCTGAACGTCCACTATTGGCTAGAAGCGGATATCTACCGTGGGTTCAGCGCTCGGAACGGGTTACCGATTCTCGTAGAATACAGTCACTCCTCTTCCAAATTGCTTGGCCGAGGTTTTGCGGCGTGGTTCATCTCATAGTGCTGGAATGGACCTTACTGGTCAGTGCACTAAGGTCTAGCCTGATGATTCCGACCACCCTTCAACACCCGCACCTGCATGGAGGGAGCGAAGATGGATCCGCGCCACAACGTTCTCGGGCAACCCATCGGTTTTGCGCTGGAAGACTGGAAGCCCAGCAGAAAACCGGAGCGCCAATCCATGGAAGGTCGATTCTGCCGTCTGGAACCGCTGTCGCGCGCCGCTCACCTAGGCGCGCTTCATGCCGCCTTCAGCGCAGATAAGGAGGGGCGGATCTGGACCTATTTGCCCTATGGGCCCTTTGACCGGGAGAGCGATCTGGGCGATTGGGTCGATGCTATGGCCGCCCAGGATGATCCGCTCTTCTTCGCCATCATCGAGGCGGCCAGTGGCCGGGCCCTAGGGGTCGCCAGTTACCTGCGAATCACGCCCAATGTCGGCTGTATCGAGGTTGGCCATATAAATTTCGCTCCTGCCCTGCAGCGCAGCGCGGCGGCCAGCGAGGCCATGTTCCTAATGATGGCGCGCGTCTTCGACGAGCTTGGTTACCGTCGCTATGAATGGAAATGTGATGCGCTCAACAAGGCTTCCCAGCGGGCGGCAAAGCGTCTTGGCTTTGTCTTCGAGGGCATCTTCCGCCAGGCAACGATTTACAAGGGACGCAACCGTGACACGGCCTGGTATTCGATCATCGACAGAGAATGGCCCGCGTTGAAGCGAGCTTTCGAGACTTGGCTCGCGCCCGAAAATTTCGATGCCGACGGGAGTCAGAAGCAGAGCTTGGGCATCCTGACCGCACATCGCTGACCGCTAGGTGGTGGCTGAGCGATTACACTCTCATTGAATCTGGAGTTGCAGTTCCAGGCGCGCATACTTGGAGTTGATCATCAAAGCGTCCGCCCCAGGGACGTGGTGCTCCGGGGAGTGGGCAGCCAGCCAGTTTGGCTGCAGTGCTGAGCTCACTGAGATCCAATTGTCCGCTTTGGCTAGAACTGGACCTTAAGCTCCTTTCCACTCAATGCGTCGAACTTGCGGTTACAGTCCGGGCACTCATAGTAAGGATCGGACATTCCCGACGGCGCGTCCTCCACATAGTCCATTTCCTGGCCGCAGAAGGGGCAGACGCCTTCTCTTGCTAGCTTGGTCTGGTCATTCATCTGCAAACCCCTCGAGCAAATGGCGGGAGAATCAGGCCGCTGCAGGAAGACTAAGCATGCTCCGCGCCTCCGCAGCACTTGCAGGGCGCCGATCATACTTTGCACAGAGGTCCACCGCTTGCTTCACCAGTGCGGCATTCGAGGGGGCGAGGGTGTCCTTATCTAGGCGGATATTGTCCTCCAGCCCGGTACGAACGTTGCCGCCCAGCTCCAGGGACCAGTTCACCAGGGTGATCTGGTCCTTGCCAATGCCGGCGCCGGTCCAGGTGGCGTCTGGAGCGAGGCGCCGCAGGGTCTCCACGTAGAACTCGAAGGCCGGGCGGTCCACTGGCATGGCGTTCTTCACGCCCATCACGAACTGGACATGAAGCGGGCCCTTGATGGCGCCTGCCTTCTCCATCTCCACTGCTTTATAGATCATCGACAGATCGAAGGCCTCGACCTCGGGTTTGACGCCGTTGGCCAGCATCTTCTCTGCCAGCATGCCAATCAACTCCGGGCTATTGTCGTAGACGCGTGTCGGAAAGTTGCAGGAGCCGGTCGCGAGTGAGGCCATATCGGGTTTTAATTCGATCATGCCACCGCGTTCCGACCCCTTTCCCGAACGACCGCCCGTCGAGAATTGAATGATCATTCCGGGGCAGTGCTTACGCAGCCCTTCTAGCAGCAAGGCGAATTTGTCTGGGTCCGAGGTGGTCGAGCCGTCGTCGTTCCTGACATGGCAATGCGCCAGCGAGGCGCCCGCCTCGAAAGCCGCATGAGTAGATTCGATCTGCTCGGAGACGGTAATCGGCACATTCGGGTTGTTCTCCTTCTTCGGTACCGACCCGGTTATCGCAACGGTGATAATCGTTGGGGTCATCATGGCGGGCGCCTCCTCCGTAAGTAGCTTCCTCGAGAGCTTCTCGGACCCATTCGTTTCTCAGAAACTGTCATTTTATGGGTAGGGCGCTCACTTGTCGAAGGGCGCCATCGATCGACCGCCAGAACCTAAACGCAAGTGCCCCGGCGCAGGACCGACCAGGATCGGAACTGTTGGAGGCGGAAGCCTGAAATCACTAAGACTTCAACGTCCGCTATTGGCTAGAAGCGGAACCAACTCCTCCGATTCTGAATCCTTCGGCTGCTTCGGCGCCCCACATCCAAGAAAAGAGCCTCAAGAAGAAGGGTCGTGTGCATGACTCTCCCTCAGGGCGATCTCTCTCGCTGCAAATAGACCCCTGAACGTAGATCGCCTAAAATGATGTTCCTAACGGGAGGGAGCGCAGTCGATGGAAAGGCATCTTGCCGCCATCTTAGCTGCAGACGTGGTTGGTTACAGCCGCGCGATGGATGCCGACGAGACCGGAACACTTGAGCGCCTCAAGGCGCATCGTCGCGAGCTGCTAGAACCTTTGGCCACACGGCACGGGGGCCGCACCATCAAGCTGATGGGCGATGGAGCCCTGATGGAGTTCGCCAGCGTTTTTGACGCCGTCGTCTTTGCCGTATCCGTCCAACTGGCAATGCGCGAACGCAATGCGGAGTTGCCGGAGAACGAGCGGCTGCTCTTTCGGATCGGCATAAATCTCGGCGATGTGATTGACGAAGGCGACGATATCTATGGAAACGGCGTAAACATCGCGGCCAGGCTCGAAGGCCTCGCCGAGCCTGGCGGTATTTGCGTAAGGCGCAACGTACGCAATCAGGTGCGGGACAGGGTGAAGCTGGACTTCGAAGACCTCGGCGAGTTGGAGGTCAAGAACATCGACAGGCCGGTGCGCGCCTTCAAAGTTCTGCTCAACGAGACGGCCGAAAGGCTGGCCGAGGCTGCCGAAAGTGAAGGTGGCAACATCCGGAAGCGGAAGGTCTCGCGCCCGCTTGCCGCAGCCCTGATCCTGATCTTAGTCTCGCTGGGCCTGGCCGTGGCGTGGATAACCGTCGGGCCTCAGACATCGCCACCGGAACAAGTGGAGAATCGGGCCGCCCTCGCTGAGAAGTCTTCCATCGCGGTCCTGCCCTTTGAGAACATCAGCGGCGACCCCGACCAGGACTACTTCGCCGGTGGCATGACCGAGGACCTGACCACCGATCTCGCGAAGATCTCCCGCTTGATGGTGATCGCCAGGAGCTCTTCTTCGACCTACCAAGACCTCTCGATGGATATGCGGCAGATCGCGAACGAGCTCGGGGTCCACTACCTCGTGCGGGGCAGTGTCAGGAAGTCCGGCGACAGGGTCCGAATCACCGCTCAACTGATCGATGGGAGTTCCGGCGAGCATCTCTGGGCCGAACGTTACGACCGGAACTCAATGGATATCTTTGACCTGCAGGACGAGATCACCTCGCAGATCATCTCCCAGCTAAAGATCGAGGTCAGTCCGGGAGAGCAGCAGCGCCTGGCCAGCCACCTTACCGACAGTCCGGAGGCCTACGATCTTTATATCCAGGCCCTGCAGTATGAGAGCTACTACACCAAGGAAGGGAACCAACGTTCCATAGCACTGTTGCAATCCGCTCTGGAGATAGACCCGAACTTCGCGGCGGCGATCGGCAGGCTCGCGACGGCCCATACACTCGCCGCCGAGAACGCCTGGACGGACACTCCGGAGAAGTCTCTTGCCGAGGCGCAGCGGCTGGCTGAGAAGACCGTGGAACTCAACGACGAGCTGCCGTCTGCTCACTGGGTGATGGCGCGGGTCTTCTCGCGGCCGGGACTCTTCGATGGCGATAAGGGCATCGCCAGTCTCAAGCGAGCCATCGAGCTGGACCCAAACTATGCCGACGCCTATGCGATGCTGGCCAACATTCAGAACAGGGTGGGAAAGGCCGATGAGGCGCTGGGCAACATCGAGCAGGCCATGCGGCTCAATCCGCACTTTCCCTTCTGGTACCGTTTTGTCTTGGGCAGCAGCCAGTTCATGCTCACCCACTACGAGGCCGCCGCGCAGAACTTCGAGAAGGCGATCGAACTCAACCCCAATGTACCCTGGCCTCATCGCTGGCTTTCCAGTTCCACCAATTCCCACTGCGCGTCGTCTATCCTGCCGAGGTGGCCGTAGGCGGAGGCGAGCCAGCGATGAGGCCAGGGTACAGTGGGGTTGAGTTCGATCGCCTTCTCGAAGTTCTGCGCGGCGGCCTCGTAGTGGGTG
>JARRJC010000061.1 GCA_037379885.1 Limibacillus sp. | reverse complement strand
TCCAGATCGACCGACGGGTATTTCTTCCCGAGACGATCGCCGACACGGCGATACTCCGCCAGGATGTCCACGCTCGCCAGCAGCTCGAGCTCGCCCTCTGCCCAGGCGGCAAGGATTGTGGCCGGAGGCCCTGCGAAGAAGATGCCTGACATCAGGACGTTGGTGTCGAGGACGACTCTCATCCCCGACGACGGGACGCGCGGACCGCTTTCTTGATCTCGGAGCGCTTGACTCCGGCCTTGCGGGCCTGACTTCGCACCTTGCGAGCGAGCGCCTGGAACTCTCGCCTGTCCGGTGCCTCGATCTTCTTCAGGATTACGACGTCGCCTTCACCCATGACGACAAACTGAGCCCCGGGCTCGAGGCCGAGCTCCTTGCGAACCTCCTCGGGAATGACGATTTGGCCCTTGGACGAGAGTCTTGTGGTGGCGATGCTGCTCATGAGTAGTCTCCAGCAATTCTTACTAGTAAGACACTAGCGCTTCGCCAGCGTTTCCGCAATCGAGCGGCGCCGCGCCTTCGAGCTGACCCTGGGCAGGATGGCGTTGGGTAAGGACACAGCCAGCAGTTCACCCGATTCCGACGATTCTCGAACGGTTTCGAGGACAGGTATCGATGAGAACACGTCCAAAGGACACGAGCAAAACGCGTTCCCAGACATTCTTATGACAATGTCACAAATCCCCGATGTCAATCGGGAGTTCGCCGAGGTCGGCGCGATGTTCGCGGTCTTTGATGTGCTCCGGCGGAACCGTCGACGCTAGGCACTTGTGGGCGTCGAAAAGCCGAGGACCGATGCCCTGGCTCGGTGATCTGCGCTAGTTCACGATCTTGTTTCGAATCGCCACGCCTGCAGACACCTTTTGGACTTTGGAGTCGTCGACGACGATCGTGCCATTGACGATCACGTAGGGAATTCCGGTCGAGGGCAGCGTGTTCTTGCCATCCTCGAAAGACGCATTGTCGGTGACGGTATCCGGATCGAAGATCGTGATGTCCGCCGTCATGCCTTCCTGAAGGCGGCCGCGCGTCTGCATCTGCGGCACCATCGGGCCTAGGAACTTAGCTGGCAGATAGCTCATCCTCGCAACCGCATCCATCAGCGGGATTGTCTGCTTCTCGCGCACGAGTCGCAGGATCATGGCGTGGGTGCCGGCACCTCGCGGGTGGCCCTTACCGCTGCCGTACGGCGTGTCGTAATCGCCCCCGTAGCCATCGTTGAAGAGCCAAGGCATCCCGTCGGACCCGACGATGATCCCTGGCCGCTTCATGGCCGCCTCGACGTATTGCTCCTTCATGGAGTACATCAGAAGGCCGGTGCCCGGGGCTTTGGTCCTGAGCTGGTCGAACTTCTCGTCGGTCAGTTTCTCGCCGGTTGCGGTCACCACGAGATCGGAGGCTTCGATCCCCAGCCTTTCCTTGTAGCCGGGCTTGAGGTAGTCGGCATCGACGTAGGTCCCAGCGAAGGTATACGGGTAGAACTCGCCGATGACGTTGGTCCCCTTGCCGCGTGCGGCGTCGATGAGGTCGAGGCATTTCTCGGTCAACCCGAGGCAGTTGCTGGGAATGTGATGAAGAAGCAGGGGGACGTCTTGGAGCTCCGCCACCGTTAGCATCTCTTCCATGCCCAAGTAGCCGCTCGGGGGAATCTGCGCGAGAAAGCGCACGTGAGACGTGATGGGAACCCCGTACTCGTGAGCCAGCGCGGCCACGTTCATGACTTCCGGGCTGCTTGCGATGGTGTAGTAGCCGATCGGATAGGAGATGCCGATTCCCCCCTGCTTCAGCCCCTGCTCGACGGCCGCCAGGATCGCGGGTTCGTCGTCCGCATCGTAGACTTTCGTCTTGAACTGGGCGCCGTCTTTCATCGCCGCGCCTAAGGCGCCGGTGTAGATGGCGCGTCCTTTGGGGTCCACTTTGTCGAGCACCGCAACGCGAACGAAGGCATGCGAGACCGACGTGCCATAGTTCACAAGCGCGCCCGTATCTTCCCAGTAGTCATAGAAATCGTTCACCGGAAACGCGCCGAGCTCGAGGTCCATCGGCGTGGTGACTCCGTCCCGCGCATAGACCTTCATTCCGAAGGGCGATTGGGCATGGCTGTGGTAGTCGATGAAACCCGGGGCCACGACGTGGCCCGTGGCGTCGATCTTGCGCGCGCCCTTCAGGCTGTCCTCGCTGATGACGACGATCTTCCCGTCCTTCACGCCCACGTTACGGATTGCGTCGAGGTTCGTTTCGGGGTCCATGACCCTGCCGTTGGCGATGACGAGATCGAGGCCTTCGACGATGGGAGCCTCGGCCGCGGGTGCCGGCGTCTTGGTGTCCGGAGGTGCCTGATCCGCAGCCGGTTTGGATCCGGGCTTGCAACCTAGAACGAACAGCGCGACGCAAAGCGCAGACGTGGAGCATAGTCGAGTCACGTAGTCCTCCCCTCTTCTTGTAGGTCTTTGCTTAGCCCCTGGCGGGCCGGATCCGAAGCCTCTTGCAGGCTCTTTGCAAGATCTGGATACAAACTCTTGCTAGCACGCGGGCGAGGCGCTTCTATCCTCACTGCTAAGCCATCGATAGGAGAAGAAATGAGCGCATTCGCTACGACCACGCCCCGAAGAGCAGCCTCGGTCCTGGCGCTCGCACTCGCGAGCCTTGCAGGGACTACGGCGGCCCAAGACTCGACGCCCAAGAGCGCAATCCTCGTGAGGAATGTCAGGGTCTTCGATGGAGTCAGCGATCGGCTGTCCCAGACGACCAACATCCTCATCGAGGACAACAAGGTGGCCCGCATCTCACCCGATGCCAGCGCCGGCGGCGAGGCAACGGTCATTGACGGTGGCGGCCGCGCCGTGATGCCGGGGCTGGCGGATACGCACACGCACCTCGCCTTCGCCTCGGTGCCCCAGATGAAGCTCATGGTCGGCCCACCCGGCTACAGCTATATCCATTCCGTCGGCGACGCCGAAGCCATGCTGATGCGTGGTTTCACCACCGTGCGCGACATGGGCGGCGACACGTTTCCCTTGAAGATGGCGATCGACGAGGGGCGCGTCGCGGGGCCGCGCATCTATCCTGCGGGAGCCATGATCAGCCAAACCGCCGGCCATGGCGACTTCCGCTTCCCCAATCAGAGGCACCCGCGATTTGGCGGCAAGGTCGAGGCGATATTCGAGCAAGGCCACGCGACGCTTGCTGATGGGGTTCCCGAGGTGCTCGCCGCCGCGCGAGAGAACCTTCGTCACGGGGCATCGCACATAAAAATCGCTGCCGGCGGCGGCTACTCGTCACCGGCGGATCCACTTCTCGGAACCCAATACACCTACGGCGAGGTCAAGGCGGCCGTCGACGCGGCGGCGAACTGGGGGACCTACGTCACGATTCACTCCTACCATCCTGAATCGATCAACATGGCGATCGATGCGGGCGTGAAGGACGTCGGCCACGGTCAGTTGCTCGACAAGAAGACGCTGAAGCGGATGGCCAAAGAGGGGGTCTTCCTGAGCACCCAACCGTTCACGGTCTGCAACGAGCCGCAGCTGGACGACTTCTCGAACTCCAAGTTGGCCATCGTCTGCAAAGGCACGGCCTTCGTGTACGACACGGCAAAGAAGATCCCGAAGCTGAAAGTCACGTATGGCACCGACCTCTTCTTCGTACCCCCGGAGGTGTTTGCGGAGCAGGCCAAGATGATGGAGCGGCTGCTGAAATGGTATAAGCCCGTCGAGATTCTGCGCATGGCGACCAGCACCGCCGGCGAGCTCTTCAAGATGAGCGGCCTCCGCAACCCCTATCCGGACGGCGACCTCGGTGTCGTCAAAGAGGGCGCCTACGCCGATCTGCTGTTGGTTGACGGCAACCCGCTCGAAGACTTGAGCGCCGTGACCGACCAGAACAACCTGAAGGTCATCATGAAGGACGGCGTGATCTACAAGAACACGCTGGAGTAGCTCGGTTAGAGTCGAAAGCGAACGTGGGGGCCAGCGCGCAGCCATCGTGTCGGCGCGGGCCTCATCCCGTTCAACGCCCTGACACTCGGCACCAGCCTCTTCCCTTTCGAGTGGACCAACCGCATCAAGGTGAGCCTCGAGGGCGGGCTCTGCTTCAACGCCATCAACTCGACCCTCGTCAACCCCAATCCGGTCATCGATTGCACGCGAGCCCACTCGACGGCTTGCAAGATCTGGATACCGAAATTCGTTGCGAGAGATACGAGTTCGTATTATCGGCTCAACGTGCGGAATTTCACGCGAAGAGGATTTGCCCAGCGCTCACTCGTGAAGCCTGCCGCCCGCTGGCGAGCCATTCATCTGCCGACCGTGCTGGTCGCCACGGCCCTGTGGGCCAGCCCGAGCCTCGCCGAGGACGATCCACCCGAGGCGTCGAAGAGTTTGCGCGCGCAGGGCAAGTCCCCGGCGCCCCACTGTGACGACCCCCACGCGGAGCATCCGCACAACTATCAAGACGTGTGCAACACCGAGTCGGTCGGTGACCTCCGTGCACCCCAAAAGAGGACTGGGAGCGGGAGCTCAGAGCTTGCCTCCAAGCTCGCGAACCCGAGCGCGCCAGTCCTACAGCTGACCACCTTCATGGACGTCACGCAGAACGGAGGCTCTTTGCCAGGCGCGCATCGCGGCTCTTTCAGGTTGAACATCCAACCGGTTCTGCCGTTCGAGACCTATCGCGGGAACCTTCTGTTTCGGCCGTTGATCTCCGTCGATTTCGGCCAACCATTCGTCACCGCGAGCGGAAACGTCGACGGCGCCGTGCAGTTCGGAAACGTCGCGCTCGACAGCGTATTCGGAAAGACCTTCAAGAACGGTCTCCTGCTGATGGGTGGGGTCAACACGGTCTTTCCAACGGGCTCCAAGTCGGAGCTGCGGGCCGACTGGACTTTCGGGCCGGAAATCGTGATCGGTTACGCCTCGAAGAAAACCGGCAACGTATGGGGCGCCATCGTTGGTTACTTCTGGAGCTTCCCCAGCGATGTTCAGTCGGTGGGCGGTCAGTACTTCTACGCGATCAACCTGGGTGGGGGCTGGCAGGTCGCTGCGAGCCCAAACTGGTCCTATGTTCGCGACAACAATCTCCTGCGTTTTCCACTCGGGGTAGGCATCTCCAAAGTGGGCGCCCTCGGCAAGAAGGATTTCCCTCTCAAGCTCGCAGCTCAACTGTGGGGCTACACGCCCCCACCTGACGGAAGCGGCCCGGAATGGCAGATTCGCATCACGGTCTCACCCATCTTCAATCGACCGTGGCAGCAGCAAGGAGCGGGCACACTTCGCAATCGGCGCAAAAGCGGCGGCTGAGAGCCCCACGGCGGTCACCAGGGGCTACCGCTCGTCGAGGGTGACCGAGGGAAGCTCACCGAAGAGCGCCTGATACTCGGCGGCAAAACGCCCTAGATGCGTGCAGCCCGTGGCAAGCGCGACCCGCTTGATTGTGCCCCGATCCGCGCTCGACCGTCGGAGCTCGCTCCGGGCTCTACCGAGCCGCTTGAGACCGAAGTACCGCATCGGAGACATGCCGTAGAGATCGTTGAACGCATAGTTGACGGACCTCGCACTGACGCCCGCCGCCTTAGCGAGATCGGCGAGGGACAAGCGCTCGTGTCCGAACGCATCGAAGTGCTCGTTGCAGCGTCGAACGATGCGTGCCTTGCCGACTGGGGGAGCCTCGGTCGGGCGACTGCCCTCACAGACCGCGACGAGGAGCTCCAAAGCGCGCGACATCAGCGCGTAGTTCGCTGCGTTGCGAGCCGGCGCGTCCGCAAGGCGCTCAGGCTTTTTTAGCATCACGTCGGCTTGGGCGGCCATGGTCCCGACCAGGGCGCGTTCGAGCTCGTGGTGGCCCCAGAGAAAGCCGTTTGGCAGCCGGATCTCGTCCACTCCCAGGAGCGCGCAGACAGTCGACTCGACCTGTTTCCGGTTCAACCCGATCCACAATGCTCGGAAGTTCCGCGCGTGGCGCACGAACTCGCCTTCAGGAATGAAGAGCTTCCGTGGCTCGAGCTCCTTTCCATGGACGAGCAGTGGACCATCGCATTGGAGGGACGCGCTGAGGAAGAGCGTCGAGTCGTCAATCGCCATCTCGCTGACCGTCTCCGGCAAGCTGTAGGTCTGATGGAGCCTCACCTCGCTCAGCTCGACCCGCGACACCCGCGCGTGGAACGCGCCAGGACTGACCTGGACAAACTCTCCATCAATTTCCGGAATGCCTTCGGCCAGCTCTTCGGGGTCCGAAAACGAGCGCGAGAGGACGGGCGAGACGACTACTGGGGAGGACGATTCCGTTTCCTCCTGCGTCGTCTCCCGATGCGCCATTCCTGTGAAACGTATGCCTGAGAGTCTCGGGAAGCAACTCGTGGGCTACTAGCACGGCAGACCGCAAGGTCTGGCCGGTCCCGGGCCTAGCGCACCGTCGATTTCGGTGAAGCCGACTCGAAGGCCCGAAGCGAGGGCCGTGCAGTTTTGGTGTCTGCCAAAACTATCCCTTGCCCGAACAAAGTCCGGGTCAAGAGTTCGGTGCCGACGAACCTTCGCAAGCCACCGATGTGAGACACGTCGCCAGAGCGACAACGAGAAGCGGGGAGCCAGCGCGCTTCACCATCGGCCGGCAAGATAGCATCGATCGGCGCTGGGTTCCGGCGATGGCGCCTGACGGCAACCGAGCAATGACGCGCCGCTCCGTCGCTCCAACCCGATCCCGCCGGCACCCGTGCGCCCGACGATCGACCAACAGCTCTCCGTGCAGTCCAACGCGCGGCGCGCGCGCCCCGGCGAGGTGGCACGGGCGTTGAAATCGCCCCAGAAACGGGGCCCCGTTCCTGGGGGAATGCTTTGGACGAGCCCTCGCTCAGAGTGAGCCGTCCCAGACCAGCGAATCCGGCGCAGTGGTGAACCGCTCGTGCCCCGTGTCGGTAATCGCAAAGGAGTCTTCAATGTTGTACGGTCCCGGCGCTGGCGCACCCTCCGCTGCCATGTACGAGGTCTCCAAACTCACAACCATGCCAGGCTGGAATTCGATATCCACACCGGGTGCGAACTTGGGATTGTCCTCGACCGTCGGAGAGACGCTGATGCTGTGCCCCACGTGGCCTCGGGCGTAGACAGGAATGACCGACGACTTTTCCACTTCTGCCCGCACGGCAGCATAGAGGTCCGACATCTTCACGCCAGGTCTCAACATCTCGACACCTTTCTGGAACCCGGAATACAAAGCGGCATAGGTCTCCACGTGCTTGGCGTCCGGCGAACCACCAACGGCCCAGGAACGCGTGATGTCACTGATGTATCCCAGATGCTGCCCACCGCCATCGATGCGGCAGATATCGCCCCTCTTAATAACGTAATTCCGAGGCGCATAGGAAACGCCCCAATAAGGTCCGATTCCAATCTGGTAGCCCATGAGAGTCAAGGAGTTTTCCGTATCTTCTGCCCAGCCCGACGACTGGATCAGCTTATCGAGAACCATGGCGTTCATCCCGGGCTCGAGCTGCTGAGCAACGCGCCCCAAGGTGCGTTCGAAGTGCTGGGCCGTCATCCTCAGCATATCGATTTCCCAAGGCGTCTTGATCAGGCGCGCTTCCATGATCAAGCTGTTGCAGTCCACTGCTTGATCCTGCTTTACCTGGCTATCGAGGTAGGCGAGAATCCCTCCGAGCAGAATGCCCTTCTCAATGCCGATCTTACCGTTGGGAGCAAGGTCTTGGGCCAGGGACAGTGCAGATTTGAACCCAGCCAGTGCGTCAAGGCCCGCGCCTCGTTCCTGGTGCGACTCCGGTGTCCCGTCGTCTACGAAGACGAAACCGGGCATGGCCGAAACCTCGATCCCTGTTGTCATCCTAGGGGCATCATCACTTTCCATCAGGTTGATGACTAGATGCGGCGTCCCCTTTGCCGGAATAACTACCACCGCCTGGCTTCCAGCGGGAACACCCGGTGCATAGGCGAATCTGGAGTAGTAGCCCGTAGAATAGAGAACATTTTCTGGCTTCACCAGAACCAGCACGTCAAATCCTTCACGCTTCATGAGGCCTTGAATACGGTCCAGAATGGCCTTCTGATCCCGCTTGGCCAGTAAGGGGTGCATGATCATCTCGAGCTGCGATGTTCCCATTTTCGTCTCCTACGTCTCGTTGAACCGCCCCGGGTATTCCGGAGGCTCGTCTTGAATCTAGTGAGCGCAGACTCCGGTAGCAACGCTGATTTCGCCCAGGTTCTAGCGTGTCGCCTCGGCAATACGCTCCATCGCTGTCTCAACGCGGGAACGCTGCGTGCCCAGGTTCAATCGCAGGAAGCCAGCTCCGTTTTCACCGAACTGGGATCCGTCAAGGACGGCTAGCTTCAGCTTGTGTACAGCAAAGTGTTCCAGGTCGTTATGAGTGAGTCCCACAGACCGACAATCCAGCCATCCAAAGTACGTGCCATCGGGAACATTCATCCGCAGGTGCGGTGCGTTCTCCTTCAAAAAGTTGCTGGCGTACTCAAGATTCCCTTTGAT
>JARRJC010000060.1 GCA_037379885.1 Limibacillus sp. | reverse complement strand
GGGACGGCGCTGGGTCCCTATTCGCCGGGCAGCGCCTATGTCCTTTTGCACCACGTCATGGGCGAGCTGGACGGCCACGTCGGCGCCTGGGGCTTTGCCGTCGGCGGCATGGGGGCGGTCAGCAAGGCGCTTGCCGGCGCGGCCCAGCATCACGGTGCGGAGATCCGCACCGACGCCGAGGTCGCCGAGGTGCTGCTGGAGAACGGGCGGGTCGCGGGCGTGGTGCTGGCGAGCGGTGAGGAGGTTCGCGCGAAGAAAGTGGTCTCCAACCTCGACTTCCGCCGCACCTTCCTGAAGCTGGTGCCCAGAGAGGCGCTTGAGGACGACTTCGTCGAGCAGGTGAAGAACTTCAAGATCCGCGGTTCCAGCGGCAAGCTCAACATCGCGCTCGACGCCATGCCGGAGTTCACCGCCATCAAGGACGAGCCCATGCTCCAGCGCGGCGGCATCATCGTTGGAGGCGAGATGGACTATATGGAGCGCGGCTACGACGACTGGAAGCGCGGGGAATGGTCGCGCGAGCCCTTCCTGGACATCGTGCTGCCTTCGACCCTGGATCCCACCATGGCCCCGCCTGGACAGCACTACATGAGCGTCTTCGTCCAGTACGTGCCGCCCTTCCTGGCCGACGGCCCCTGGACGGCCGAAAAGCGCGACGCCTTTGGGGAGACCGTGATCAAGACCATCGAGCGTCACTGCCCGAACATAAGGGACATCATGCTGGATTGCTGGGTGCGCTCCCCTTGGGACCTGGAGAACGAAGTCGGTCTGACCGAGGGCAACATCTTCCAGGGCGAGCTGACGCTCGACCAGTTGCTCTTCAACCGCCCGATCCCCGGCTACGCCCAATACCGCGCGCCGGTCGAAGGGCTCTACATGAGCGGCTCTTCCAACCATCCGGGCGGCGGCGTCATGGGCGCGCCGGGCGCGAACGCGGCGCGCGAACTGCTGCGCGATCTCGGCAAGGGGAGGGCCGCGTGATGGCTGAGAGCTCCTTCGACGCAATCGTCATCGGCGGCGGGATCAACGGCCTCGTCTCGGCCTGCCTTCTGCAAAAGGCGGGCAAGCGCACTTTGCTGCTGGAGGCGAGCGACCGCTTTGGCGGCATGGCCGCCCGCGTCTCGCCGGACGGGCAGAGCGCCGAGCCCGGTCTCGCCCTTTTCGGAAAGCCCTTGAGCGCCGCCTTGGCCAAACGGCTGGACCTGCAGGTGGAAAGCGAGCCGTTGGATCAGCTCTCTTTCTTGCCCGACGGCGGCTCCCTCCTGCTGCCCGCAAACGATCCGGTCGCCTGCCGCACGGCGCTGGGGCGCTTTTCGGAGCGGGACGCAGAGCGCCTGGGCGCCTTCCACGCACGGCTGACCCGGCTTTCGGGCGCGCTTTCGCCCTTCCTGGAACGGCGTCCTCCCAAGATCGGCAAGAACGGCTGGGACGATAAGATGGAACTGGGGCGTCTGGGCTTCACCCTGCGCCGTCTCGGCAAGGCGGACATGCGGGACCTCTTGCGCATCATCGCCATGAACGCCGCCGACCTGTTGGAGGAAGTTTTCGAAGGCGATGCGGTCCAGGGCCTCTATTCTCTCGATTCCGTTCTCGGCAATCTCTTCGGCCCGCGCTCGCCCAACACGGTCTTCACGCTTCTGCTGCGCTGGGCCAGCGTCAACGACCCGGAGGACGGCGCGCCGCTGCGGCCCAAGGGCGGCCCGCAAGCGCTGGTCCGCGCGCTGGTGCGAAAGGCGGCGGCGCTGGGCGTCACGCTGCGCGCCGACACCCCGGCGGCCCGCATTCTGGTGGAGGGCGACAAGGCCCGGGGCGTCGAATTGGAAGGCGGCGAGACACTCTCCGCGTCCCTGGTGCTTTCCAGCTTGCATCTGCGGCGGTCCTGCCTGGACCTTCTGGGCGTCGAGCATCTGGACGCCGACATGGTCCGCAACCTGCGCTTTGCCCGGGGCAAGGGCGCAAACGCCGCCTTGGTCGCCAAGCTCTCCGCCGCGCCGGAATTGGGCGTGGGCGAGGGGCGCCTCGGCCAGACCCGCCTGATCCATGCCCCCTCCATCGCGGAGGTGGAGGAGGCGCACAACGCAACCAAGTACGGCGAGGTGGCGGAGCTGCCGCCCTTCGAGGCGCTCGTCACCAAAAGCGGCGAGGGCTACCGGCTTCAGGCGACGCTCCAGGCCTGCACAAGCGAACTGCGCGGCCAGGATTGGACGGCGGCGGGCCCTGCCCTGCGCGATCGTGTTCTGGCGGGACTGGACGCCCGTCTGCCCGGCTTCTCCGGTCTGGTGGAAGAGGCGGAGTTGATCTCCCCCGATCGGATCGGAGAGGAGCTCGGCGCGCCAGGCGGGCACTGGCACCACCTGGAACTAGGTCTCGATCAGGTCTACATGCTGCGGCCCGTTCCGGGTCTGGCCCAGTACCGCACGCCGGTGGAGGGCTGCTATCTCTCCGGCTCCAGTTCCCATCCGGGGGGCGGTTTGGGGGGCGCCGCCGGGGCCAACGCCGTCACCGAGGCCCTTGGCGCGGCGAAAGGAGGCCGGGCATGAACGACCAGCATTTCCTCAAGACCACACCCTTCCACCCGCGGCTGGAGGCGCTGAACCTCGCCAACGGGTGGGAGCGCTGGCAGGGCTACAAGAGCCCCTCTCTGTTCTATTCCGAGGACGAGGAATACTTCGCGATCCGCACGGGCTGCTCGCTCTACGACGTCTCCCCGATGATCAAGTACCGCATCTCCGGGAAGGATGCAGGGCGAGTGGTCAACCGGATCATGACCCGCGACATCGCCAAGCTGAAACCGGGCCGGGCGGCCTACAGCCCCTGGTGCGACGGCAAGGGGCGCGTGATCGAGGAAGGCACGATCTTCCGCTTCACCGAGAACGACTTCATCGTCAACTGCGCGGAATACCAGTTGAACTTCTTCGAAGCCTCCGCCTGGGGCTTCGACGCCAAGGTCGAGGATGTCTCACAGGACTTCGCGGGCCTGGCGCTACAGGGGCCGCTGTCGCGCAAGCTGCTGGAGGATATCGGGCTGGGCGAGGCGGCGGCGCTGCCCTTCTTCGGGCTCGGGCGTTTCGATCTCGACGGCGCGGGGGTGACGGTCACGCGGACCGGCTTCACCGGCGATCTGGGCTATGAGATCTGGGTCGAACCGGAGCATGCGCTCGCCCTCTGGGACCGCCTGATGGACGAGGAGAAGCGGCGCTACGTGAAACCCATCGGCGGACAGGCGCTGAACCGCGCGCGGATCGAGGCCGGGCATGTCCTGGTCAACGTGGAGTACGTGGCCGCCAATCACGCCGTCAGGGAATCCCAGATGCGCAGCCCCTTCGGCCTGGCGCTGGATTGGGCCGTGGATCTGAAGAAAGAGCACTTCACCGGCAAGCGCGCGCTGATCGCGGAAAAGGAAAAGGGCGGTCCGAAACGGCGTCTGGTGGGCCTGGACATCCAGGGCCGCAAGCCGGCCGACGGCGCCTATCTCTATGCCGGACGGCGTGAGGTCGGTCAGGTCACCTCGGCAACCTGGTCGCCAATCCAAAAGCGCAATATCGCGTTGGCGACCGTGGAGGCGCGCTACGCCGCGCCGGGCACCCAGTTGAATGCCGAGATCTACTATATGAAGGAGATCACCAGCGGTAAGGTGGACGCCAAGGTCACGGTGGTGGAGCCGCGCTTTTATCAGCCCGCCCACCGCCGCGCTTAAGCGCCTAGAACAGCTCAACATCTTGCGAGAAGGGCGCTTCGCCGCCATGCCCTACGCCACCGCCTCCCAGGACCACGCCACCCGGCATCGGCTGGCCCCGCTGCTCACCCCGCGCAGCGTCGCGGTGGTGGGCGCTTCGGCGCGAGAGGGCAGCGTGGGTCACTTGACCCTGGCCCAGCTCATGAGGGTCTTCAGCGGAAGCATCTATCCGGTCAATCCCAACTATGAGGAGCTGGAGGGACAGCGCTGCTATCCGGACCTGGCGGGCCTGCCGGAAGCGCCCGACCTCGCGGTGCTTTGCCTGCCCAACGCCGCCCTTGAAGAAGCGGTTGCCGCCGCCATCGATCGAGGGGTGCGCGCGCTCACCATCTTCGCCAGTGGCCTTCTGCCCGATGACCGCGACCCGCCGCTCAATGAGCGGATCCGGGCGCGCTGTCAGGAGGCCGGGGTCGAGCTCTGCGGGTCCAATGGCATGGGGTTCTACAACTACGCCGAAGGGGTCGCGGTCTGTGGCTTCAGGGGCTCGCAGACCATCCTGAAGGGCGGCGTGGCGCTGATCACCCATTCCGGCTCGGTCGTCTCGGCCCTGGCCGACTGCGAAGAGCGGATCGGCTTCAATCTCGTGATCTCGGCGGGCAACGAGCTGGTGACCGGCCTGGCCGACTACATGGACTATGCGCTGTCGCGCAGCGACACCAGGGCCATCGCTCTCTTCATGGAAAGCGCCCGCAAGCCGCAGGACTTCGCGCGGGCGCTGGAGAAGGCGGCGGCGCGCGGCATACCGGTCGTGGCGCTGAAGGTCGGGCGCAACGCCCGCAGCGCGGAGCTCGCGTTCAGCCATTCCGGCGCGATCGCGGGCAGCGACGGCGTCTATCAGGCGCTTTTCGAGCGTTATGGCGTGATCCGCGTCGACTCCCTGGATGAGATGGCGACGACGCTGCAACTGGTGAGCCAGCCGCGCAAAGCTGCGCCCGGCGGGCTGGCTTCGCTGCATGACTCCGGTGGCGAGCGGGGGCTCTATGTCGACCTCGCCGAGCGGGCGGGCGTGCCCTATGCGGTGGTATCGGAGGAGACCGAGGCGCGGTTGGCCGCACTCCTCGACCCCGGCCTTCTGCCGACCAACCCGCTCGACGCCTGGGGCACGGGCCGGGACTTCCAGACGATCTTCACCGAGAGCATGGTGGCTCTCGCCGAAGACCCCGCCGTGGGGCTGGTCTACTTCTGCTTCGACCGGGAGGGCGCGGGTATTCTGGACCCGGCCTATGTAGCGGCCTTCGAGGCGGCGGCGGACCGCAGCGAAAAGCCCTTCGCCATCGTCACGCCGCGCCATGGCACGGGCCATGATCCCGGCGACCGGCGGCTTGCGGCGAAGGGGTATCCGGTTCTGGACGGCGACTGGTGGTCCATGAAGGCGGCTGCGCAGTTCTTCGCCTGGCGCGACTTCCAGGCGCGCGGGCCCATGACCCCGCCCCAGGGACCGGAGGAGTCCCTGGTTTCGCAATGGCGCCAGCGCCTTTCCCAGGGCGCTCTCAGCGAAGATGACGCCTTGTCGATGGTGGCGGCCTTGGGGCTGCCCGCCGCCGTCAGACGTACAGCGGAAAGCTGGCAGGAGGTCGAGGCCGCGGCGGAGGCGCTGGGCTACCCTCTTGTCTTGAAGACGGCTGCGCCGGGGATCGCCCACAAGACGGAAGCAGACGGTGTACGTCTGGGCATTGGAACCCTGGCGGCCCTGCGTACGGCCTATGAAGACCTCTCCTCCCGCTTGGGCCCGGCCGTGCTGCTCGCGAAGGAGGCGCCGCCGGGCGAGGAGCTGGCCGTCGGTGCGCTCTGGGAGGAGGGCTTCGGGTCTCTGGTCGTCCTGGCGTCCGGCGGCATCGCCGTGGAGAGCGAGGGGGATGCAGTGTTTCTCTTGGCGCCCTTCGATGCGCAAACGGCGCGGCGCGGGCTCGCGCGACTGAGGGTCTATGGGCGTCTTGCCGGTCTGCGCGGCCGCGCGGCCGCCGACTTGGACGCCCTGTCGGACGCCCTGGCACGCTTCTCGGCGGGCGTGGCCGCGCTGGGGCCGGACCTGAAGGAGTTGGACGTCAATCCGCTCAGGGTTGGGGCGGAGGGATTCCTGGCGCTCGACGCGCTGGCGCGGGGCGGGGAGGCGGCGTCATGAGCGATCCCATGCCGCACGATCTGGCCGCCTATCCGCCGATCGAGGCCAAGGCCGCCTCGACCCTCACCCAGGCGCAGCGCATCAGAGGCCTGGTGGCGCTCTTCGCTTCGATCCTGGCGGCGGGCATCACCTTCGGCACGACCATCCCCATGATCGCCCTGATCCTGGAGAAGCAGGGGCACTCCTCGACGGTGATCGGGCTGAACTCCGCCATGCCGATCCTGGCCACGCTTCTGATGGCCTGGCTGCTGCCTCATCTGCTGCGCCGGGTGAAGACGATCACCGCCATGCTCGGCGGCATCGCCGTGATCGTGGTCTGCTTCCTGCTGATGCCGGTCTTCCCGCAGATCGAGGCCTGGTTCCTGCTGCGCTTCCTGGTCGGGCTCGGCATGTCGGTCCACTGGGTGGTGAGCGAGACCTGGCTGAACGCCGTTTCGGAGGAGAAACGACGCGGCCTGATGGCCGGGCTCTACGCAACGCAGCTCGGGTTGGGATTCTGCCTCGGGCCCCTGATGCTCACCTTCATTCCGCTGGAGGGTTTCACGCCTTTCGTCATCGTCGCGGGTTTCATCCTGATGGCGGCCCTGCCGCTTCTGGCCGCGCGCGGCTGCGTGCCGGAGATCGAGCTCAGCCATGGGGCCAGCCGCTGGACCATGCTGGTGGCCGCGCCGACGGTCTTCGCCGCTGCTTTCTGTTCGGGCCTGATGGACGCCGCCGTGCTGTCCTTCCTGCCGATCTATGCGCTGCGCAGCGGACTGGGTCAGGACGCCGGGGTGCTCTTGCTGTCGGTCACCATCGCCGGCACGGTTGCGCTGCAGGTCCCGCTGGGCCTGCTGTCGGACCGGATGAACCGGCGCGTGCTGCTGCTGGTCTGCGGGTTCGTCGGCTTGATCGGCGCGCTTGCCCTGCCGGGCTTGATCGGCGAGGGCTGGTCGGTCTGGCTGCTGGTCTTCGTCTGGGGCGGCGTCTTCGTCGGGCTCTACACCGTGGCGCTCGCCATGATGGGTCACCGCTTCAAGGGCGGGCAGTTGCCTCAGGCCAATGGCCTCTTCGTGATGCTCTATTGCCTGGGCAGCATGACCGGGCCGCCCCTGGCGGGTTCGGCCATGGACCTGATCGGGCCACAGGGCTTTCCCCAGGTCTTGGCGGCGGCGGCGGGCGGGTTCCTGCTGCTCGGCCTGCTGAGGAGTTTTTCGAGTACCAAAGCCAACTAGGAATTGCAGAGAATGAGCCGGGACCCTCGATACGATATCCTCTTCGAACCCCAGAAGATCGGGCCGCTGACCGCGCGCAACCGCTTCTATCAAGTACCGCACTGCACCGGGATGGGGCGCGGCTGGCCCAAGACGCTGGCCGCCATGCGGGGCATGAAGGCGGCGGGCGGCTGGGCCGTGGTCTGCACCGAGTATTGCTCCATCCATCCCAGTTCGGACGATTTGCCCTATCCTTACGCCTCCCTCTGGGACGAGGGCGATGTGCGGGCCAATGCGCTGATGACCGACGCGGTCCACGAGGGCGGCGCGCTGGCGGGCGTGGAGTTGTGGTACGGCGGCAGCTCCTCGGCCAATCTCGCCTCCCGCGAGGTCGGCTACGACATCATGTCCCAGTCGGCCCGTGTCGATCCGATCCAAAGCGCGGTCCTGGACAAGGCGGGCATCAAGGAGCTGCGGGCTTGGCACCGGGCGGCCGCCAAGCGCGCCGTGGAGGCGGGCTTCGACATCGTCTACGTCTACGCCACGCACGGCTATCTCCTGAACAATGTCCTCTCCCCCATCACCAACCAGCGCAGCGACGAGTACGGCGGAAGCCTGGAGAACCGCATGCGTCTGGTGCGCGAGATCATGGAGGAGACGCGCGAGGCCATCGGCCCCGACAAGGCCCTGGCCGTGCGGATCACGGCGGACAGCCTCGGCGGCGGACTGATCGAGCCGGAGGAACTGCGCGAGACTCTCGCGACCCTCGGGCCCCTGGCCGACATCTGGGACGTGCTGGTCGACGACTACTCCGTTGAGATGGGCAACTCCCGCTTCATCGAGGAGGCGGCGCAGGAGGAACTGGTGGCCGGTGTGCGCGAGCTGACCGGCAAGCCGGTCGTGGGCGTGGGGCGCTTCACTTCGCCCGACGCCATGCTGCGCAACGTGAACAAGGGGGTGCTGGACTTCATCGGCGCGGCGCGGCCTTCCATCGCCGATCCCTTCCTGCCCAAAAAGATCGAGGAGGGGCGCCTGGACGAGATCCGCGAATGCATCGGCTGCAACATCTGCTATTCGAGCGACACGCGCGGCACGCCCATCCGCTGCACCCAGAACCCCACGATGGGTGAGGAGTGGCGGCGCGGCTGGCATCCTGAGAAGATCGCGCCCAAGGGTTCCGACGACCGGGTGCTGGTGGTGGGCGGCGGCCCGGCGGGACTGGAGGCGGCGGTGGCGCTGGCGCGGCGCGGCTATGAGGTGACCCTGGCCGAAGCGGGCAGCGAACTGGGCGGCCGCGTCAGCCGGGAAAGCCGACTTCCGGGGCTCTCGGCCTGGGCGCGGGTGCGCGACCACCGCCTGCAGCTGGCGAACGACCTGCCCAACCTCTCGCTCTACCTGGAGAGCGCCATGACCGCGGAGGAGGTGCTGGGGTTCGGCGCTCCGCAGGTCGCGGTCGCGACCGGCGCCCGCTGGCGCAGGAACGGCGTGGGGCGGCATCACTTCGAGCCGGTCGCAAGTTTCGAGAGGGACGCGGTGGTGACGCCCGACGATCTGATGGACAAGGGGATCGAGGTGCTGCCGGCGGGGCCCGTCGTGATCTTCGATGACGACCGCTACTACATGGCGGCGGTCCTGGCGGAGCTTTGCCGGTCGGCGGGCCATAAGGTGACCCTCGTCACCACCGGCGGGATAGCGGCAGCCTGGGGCTTCTACACCGACGAAGCCTGGCGCAGCAATCAGCGGCTGATCGATCTGG
>JARRJC010000059.1 GCA_037379885.1 Limibacillus sp. | reverse complement strand
CCAATGATCCCGCGCCTCTCACTCAATCATCTCAATCTCCTGGTGGCCTTGGCCGACACGGGCAGCGTGACGGCGGCAGCCGGGCGGCTGGGCATCACCCAATCGGCGGTCTCCCACCGGCTGAGGGAGGCGGAGCGGCGCGTCGGCCTGCCGCTGACCCTGCGCGGGGAGCAAGGGCTCGTCCTGACGCCGGAGGGCGAGCGCTTGCGGGCTTTTGGAGAGCGCTTCATAGAAGAGCTCGTGCGCTTGGAGCAGGAGATGCGGGCGGCGGGTGGCGGCGGACGGGCGCTCTTGCGCCTCGGGCAAGCGACCTACAGCCGCTATCACTGGCTGCCGGCTTTCCTGGATTATCTGGCGGACTGCGAGCCGACCCTTTCGATCGATCTCTCGGGCCGGGCGACTGCGCGCCCCTTCGCCTCGCTTCTGGAAGGCTCGGTCGATGTCTCCACGGTCTACGGGCGTCCCTCGGCCCTGCCGCGCTTTCGCTGGCGCAAGCTGGGCAGCGACCCGCTGGTCGCGGTGATGGCGCCCGGCCACCGGCTGGCCTCCGAGTCGTTCGTGGATTCGACCAACATGGGCGACGAGCGCTTCTACACCTATCCGCTGTCCGTCGAACCGGGCTTCGAGTGGGAAGCTCTTCTGGGTGCGCCGGACGTGCCCTTTCGCCGCATGACCCCCATGGCGACGCCGGAGGCGGTCATCGATCTGGTCCGCGCCGGGTTCGGCGTCGGTATCTTCAGCCGCTGGGCGGTGGCGCCGGAATTGAGCGACGGCACGCTGCTGGCGCGCCCGGTGGGGCCGGAGGGCATGGTGCTGGACTGGTGGGCCGTGACCCGTGCGCGCGATCCGAAGGACGGCCCGGCCGAACGGCTTGCCGACGCGCTGGTGCATTGGGGGGGAAGGGTCGAGCGGCCGCTCTCCACCTTGGGCTTTGAGGGCGCAAAGCGTTAAGGGCGCCTGCCTCCGCGTCCGCTCAAGGCTTGGCGCGAAATACCCAGTGGCGCGACAGCAGGAAGTTCCAGGCGAAGGAGACGCCAATCGCGGCCAGCTTCGCCAGATAGGCGGGCAGAACGAAGGCCGCCAGCCAGATCACGACCGCGGAGATCAGGACCGCGCTGCCGGCGGTGGCGACATGCCTGGCGAACTGGCGCCAGGCGCTGTCGTGATGCTTCGCCCCGGCGAAGGTCCAGTTGCGGTTGAGCAGAAAGGAGACCAGCACCGCCGTTCCGGCGGAGAGGAAGTGCGCGGCGATCAGCGGCGTCTCCGCCAGATAGAACAGCAGGTTGAAGAGCGCATAGTCGACCAGCGTGTTGACCAGACCCACCACGGCGAAGCGGCCCGCGAGCTTTCCGGTCTCCTTACCGCTCGTCTTGCCGGGGGTTTCCATCGGCGGGTGGCCTCTTTTGACGGGTTCCAAGTGCTGGCACGGCTCTCCCGCTTCCTATAGGCTCCAGCCTTGAAAGACAATCCTTGGCCGATGGGGAGAGGCTATGCTGCTTTCCGTGGTGGTTCCGGCTTACAACGAAGAGGCCGTGCTGACCCAGTTCCACGAACGCCTGAAGGCCGTTCTGGCGCAGTTGCCCCTGGACCATGAAGTCATCTATGTCAACGACGGCAGCCGCGACCGCACACTGACCATCCTGGAAGAGCTGCACGCCAAGGACGCCAGCGTCGGCGTGATCAACCTGTCGCGCAACTTCGGCAAGGAAGCCGCCATGACCGCCGGGCTTGATCTGGCCCACGGTGACGCCGCCGTGGTCATCGACGCCGATTTGCAGGACCCGCCGGAACTGATCGCCGAGTTCGTGCGCGTCTGGCGCGAAGAGGGCTACGACGTGGTCTACGCCACGCGCGAGAGCCGGGCGGGCGAGAGCTGGGTCAAACGCTCGACCGCCAGCGCCTTCTACTGGGTCATGAGCAAGGTTTCCGACGTCGCGATCCCGCGCGACACCGGCGACTTCCGCCTGATGAGCCGCCGGGCGCTGGATGCGCTCAAGGGCTTGCGCGAACATCACCGCTTCATGAAGGGGCTCTTCGCCTGGGTCGGCTTTCCCTCCAAGGCCGTGCTCTACGAGCGTGACCCGCGCTTTGCCGGGGAATCCAAGTGGAACTACCTGAAGCTCTGGAACTTCTCGCTCGAGGGCATCACCGGCTTTTCCATCGCGCCCCTGAAGATCGCCACCTATCTGGGACTGCTGATTTCGATCTTCGCCGCGATCCTCGGCACGCAGATCATCCTGGAGACGCTGCTCTACGGCGCGGACGTCCCCGGCTATCCCTCGCTCTTCTCGGCCGTGCTCTTCTTCGGCGGGGTCCAGCTCTTCTTTCTGGGGATCATCGGCGAATATCTCGGCCGGGTCTTCAACGAGAGCAAGAGGCGCCCGCTCTACCTGATCCAGGATCAACTGGAAGCCAAGCCCGCCAAGGGCGCCAAAAGCGACAAAGCGGGCAAGAAGGAATAGGGACCGCGCCGCCCGCCCAGCCTTTTGCTTGCGGGCATCCGGGATTCGCGCTACCAACGCCCGGTCATTCAAGAAGGCCTCTTCGACCGAGGCGGGGCGCATCCCCTTTCGTCGCGCGTTTCCTCTCGGGGCTCTAAAGAGGCCTGGCGCTTAAAGAGGAATCAGTTCATATGGCACGCAAGAAAATCGCACTGATCGGATCCGGTCAGATCGGCGGCACGCTCGCTTTGCTCGCCGGCTTGAAAGAGCTGGGCGACATCGTTCTCTTCGACATCGCCGAAGGCGTTCCCCAGGGCAAGGCCCTGGACCTCGCCCAGTCCGCCCCCGTCGAGGGCTTCGACGCCAAGCTGGCGGGCGCCAACGATTACGAGGCCATCGCCGGGGCCGACGTGGTGATCGTCACCGCCGGCGTGCCGCGCAAGCCGGGCATGAGCCGCGATGACCTGCTGGGCATCAACCTGAAGGTCATGCAGGCGGTGGGCGACGGCATCAAGAACAACTGCCCCGAGGCTTTCGTCATCTGCATCACCAACCCGCTGGACGCCATGGTCTGGGCGCTGCGCGAGGCCTCCGGACTGCCCAAGGAGAAGGTGGTCGGCATGGCTGGCGTGCTCGATTCCGCGCGCTTCCGCCACTTCCTGGCCGAGGAGATGAATGTTTCGGTCGAGGATGTCTCGGCTTTCGTGCTGGGCGGCCACGGCGACACCATGGTCCCGACCCCGCGCTATACGACGGTCGCCGGGATCAACCTGCCGGACCTCGTGAAGATGGGATGGATCAGCCAGCAGAAGCTGGACGAGATCGTCGAGCGCACCCGCAACGGCGGCGCGGAGATCGTCGGCCTGCTGAAGACCGGCTCGGCCTTCTACGCCCCGGCCTCCAGCGCCATCGCCATGGCCGAGAGCTACCTGAAGGACAAGAAGCGGGTCCTGCCCTGCGCGGCGCACCTCTCCGGCCAGTACGGGGTCGACGACCTCTATGTCGGCGTGCCGGCGGTGATCGGCGAGGGCGGCATCGAGCGCATCGTCGAGCTCGATCTCAACGCCGAGGAACAGGCCATGTTCGACAAGTCGGTCGAAGCCGTGCGCGGCCTCGTGCAGGCCTGCAAGGATCTCGGCTTCAAGGGCGGCGGCTCTTAAAAAAGAAGCCGGCGGGTTACCTTTTGCGGCGGGGCGCTTGTTGCATGGCAGCAAAGGCTTGTTAAAGTAGCCCCGCTTCAAAAGACGCTTAAGCCGGCCTGGGGGTAGAAGGGCCGGTCTCCCACAGTCTCCGGACCAAAGCGTTCGGATCTTGGAACGACAGTCAGGCGGAAAGATCAGATGAACATTCATGAGTATCAGGCCAAGGGCCTCCTGAAGAAGTACGGCGTCCCCGTACCGCGCGGCGGCGTGGCCTTCACGCCCGACGAGGCGGAGAAGGCGGCGAACGAGCTGGGCGGCCCGGTCTGGGTGGTCAAGTCCCAGATCCACGCGGGCGGGCGCGGCGCGGGCCGCTTCAAGAGCGACCCCGACGGCAAGGGCGGCGTGCGCGTCGTCAAGTCGGTCGAGGAGGTGAAGGCCAACGCGGGCCAGATGCTGGGCGAGACCCTGGTCACCAAGCAGACCGGCGCCGAGGGCAAGGAGGTCAAGCGCCTCTACATCGAAGAGGGCTGCGACATCGCCCGCGAGCTCTACCTCTCGCTCCTGATCGACCGCGCGACCAGCAGGGTCACCATCATGGCCTCGACCGAGGGCGGCATGGAGATCGAGGAGGTCGCGGCCGAGAGCCCTGAGAAGATCCTGATGGAGGCGATCGACCCGACCACGGGCCTGATGCCCTTCCAGGCGCGCAAGATCGCTTTCGGCCTGGGGCTTCAGGGCAAGCAGGTTTCCTCCTGCGTCAAGTTCCTGATCGCCATGTACAAGGCCTTCACCGAGCTGGACGCCTCGCTGGTCGAGGTCAATCCGCTGGTCATCACCGGCGACGATCAGGTGATCGCGCTGGACGCCAAGATGAACTTCGACGACAACGCCCTCTTCCGTCATCCCGACGTCGCCGAGATGCGCGACGAGGACGAGGAAGACCCCATGGAGCTGGAAGCCCAGAAGCACGAGCTGAACTACATCAAGCTCGACGGGCAGATCGGCTGCATGGTCAACGGCGCGGGCCTCGCGATGGCCACCATGGACATCATCAAGCTCTACGGCGGCGATCCGGCCAACTTCCTGGACGTCGGCGGCGGCGCCACCAAGGAGCGCGTCACGGCGGCTTTCAAGATCATCCTGTCGGATGAGAACGTCGAGGGCATCCTGGTCAACATCTTCGGCGGCATCATGCGCTGCGACGTCATCGCCGAGGGCGTGGTCGCAGCCGCCAAGGAGGTCAGCCTCCATGTGCCGCTCGTGGTCCGGCTCGAAGGCACCAACGTCGAACTGGGCAAGAAAATTCTAGAGGAATCCGGCCTTCCGATCGTCTCCGCCGACAATCTGGCGGACGCGGCGGAGAAGGTCGTCAAGGCCGTGAAGGAGGCAGCTTAAATGGCGGTTCTCGTCAACAAGGACACCAAGGTAATCTGCCAGGGCTTCACCGGCGCGCAGGGCAGTTTCCATTCAGAGCAGGCGATCGCCTACGGCACCAAGATGGTCGGCGGCGTGACGCCGGGCAAGGGCGGCTCCGAGCACCTCGGCCTGCCGGTCTTCGACACGGTGGCCGACGCGGTCTCCAAGACCGGGGCCAACGCCAGCGTGATCTACGTCCCGCCGCCCTTCGCGGCCGACGCGATCCTGGAGGCGGCGGACGCAGGCGTGGAGCTGGCGGTCTGCATCACCGAGGGCATCCCGGTCATGGACATGGTCAAGGTGAAGCAGGCGCTGAAGGGCTCCTCCACCCGCCTGATCGGGCCGAACTGTCCGGGCGTCATCACCCCGGACGAGTGCAAGATCGGCATCATGCCGGGCCACATCCACAAGCGCGGCAAGATCGGCGTGGTCTCGCGCTCCGGCACGCTGACCTACGAGGCGGTGGCCCAGACCACCGCGACCGGTCTCGGCCAGACCAGCTGCATCGGCATCGGCGGCGACCCGGTCAACGGCACCAACTTCATCGACTGCCTGGAGATGTTCCTGGCCGACGATGAGACCCAGGGCATCATCATGATCGGCGAGATCGGCGGTTCCGCCGAGGAAGACGCCGCCGAGTTCATCAAGCAGTCCAGCGTGAAGAAGCCGATCGTGGGCTTCATCGCGGGCGTCACGGCGCCTCCGGGACGCCGCATGGGCCATGCCGGCGCGATCATCTCCGGCGGCAAGGGCGGCGCGGACGACAAGATGGAAGCGATGCGTTCCGCCGGATTCCTCGTTGCGGACTCGCCCGCGGCGCTGGGTGAGACTATGGTTAAGGCCATGAAGGGCTAACAGCCCGCCAAAAAGGCTAGGGATACACAGAACAAGGAGGCGACGCGGTCTCGCCTCTTCGCCTGGCGTCACCATCGGCGGAAAGGCGGCCGCGGCGGTATCAGGAGAGAATGGGACAGCAAAACCAAGCGCCCGCCTATTACGGCCCGAACGCCCAAGCGCTCGCCAGGCTCTATGCCGAGTACAGGGCGGACCCCGACGCCGTCGACCCGGAATGGGCGGCGGCGTTCCGCGATCTGGACGAGGAGGCCTCTGGCCTGCTGTCCAGCCTTCTGAGCAGTGGTTCCGGCAGCGGACCAGCTAGCGGCAACGGCGCGGCGGCTGTCACAAGCAAGCCGAACGGCGGGGCGGGCAACCCCTCGGTCGCGGCGGTGGCCGCCGGTCTGGTCCAGGGCCGCGACATCACGGCCGACGACATCCGCTCCGCGACGCTGGACTCGATCCGCGCGCTGATGCTGATCCGGGCCTACCGGGTGCGCGGGCACCTTGAGGCGGACCTGGATCCCCTGGGCCTCGCCAAGCGCGAGCGGCATCCCGAGCTGGACCCCGCCTCCTACGGCTTCGACGACGACGATTGGGAGCGGCCGATCTTCATCAACCACGTCCTGGGGATGGAAACGGCGACGCTGACGCAGATCATGAAGACGGTGCGCGCCACCTACTGCGGCAAGATCGGCGTCGAGTTCATGCACATCCAGGACCCGGACCAGAAGGCCTGGATCCAGCAGCGCATCGAGGGTGAGCGCAACCGCACCGACTTCACGCCCAAGGGCAAGCAGGCGATCCTCGACCGCCTGATCGCCGCCGAGACCTTCGAGCAGTTCCTGAACAAGAAGTACACCGGCACCAAGCGCTTCGGTCTGGACGGCGGCGAATCCATGATTCCCGCGTTGGAGCAGATCTTGAAGCGCGGCGGCCAGATGGGCCTTAAGGAAGTCGTGGTCGGCATGCCCCACCGTGGCCGCCTCAACGTCCTGGCCAACTTCATGGGCAAGCCCTTCCAGGCGATCTTCTCGGAGTTCAAGGGTGGTGCCGCCAACCCCGAGGACGTGGGCGGCTCCGGCGACGTGAAGTACCACCTGGGCACCTCCTCGGACCGCGAGTTCGACGGCAACGAGGTGCACCTTTCGCTGACCGCCAACCCCTCCCACCTGGAGGCGGTGAACCCGGTCGTGGTCGGCAAGGTGCGCGCCAAGCAGCGCCAGCGCGAGGACAGCGACCGCAGTCAGGTCATGGGCCTTCTGATGCACGGCGACGCCGCCTTCGCGGGCCAGGGCCTGGTGCCCGAGACGCTCGATCTCTCCGAGTTGAAGGGCTACCGCATCGGCGGGACCATCCACTTCATCGTCAACAACCAGATCGGCTTCACCACCAACCCGGTGAACGCGCGGTCCGGCCCCTACTGCTCGGACGTAGCGAAGATCATCCAGGCCCCGATCCTGCACGTGAACGGCGACGATCCGGAGGCGGTGGTGCATGTCGCGCGCATCGCCGCGGAGTTCCGTCTGCAGTTCAAGAAGGACGTGATCATCGACATGTTCTGCTACCGGCGCTTCGGCCACAACGAGGGCGACGAGCCGGCCTTCACCCAGCCGCTGATGTACAAGGCCATCGGCAAGCACAAGACGGTCCGCCAGCTCTATGGCGAGCAGCTGGTCGAAGAAGGCCTGCTGGACACCGCCGGCGTCGACAAGATGGTCAAGGACTTCGAAGACCATCTGGAAGCCGAGTTCGAGGCGGCCAACAGCTACAAGCCCAACAAGGCCGACTGGCTGGAAGGCGCCTGGCGCGGCATGCAGGCGGCCAAGGGCTTCTCCGCCCGGCGCGGCAAGACCGACGTCGATTTCGAGCTGCTACAGAAGGTCGGCAAGGCGCTGACCACCGTGCCCGACGACTTCAACGCCAACCGCAAGATCCTGCGCCAGCTGGAGGCCAAGAAGAAGGCCATCGAAAGCGGCGAGGGGATCGACTGGGCGACCGCCGAGGCGCTCGCCTTCGGCACGCTTCTGGCCGAGGGCACGCCGGTGCGCCTTTCCGGTCAGGACTGCAACCGCGGCACCTTCTCGCAGCGTCACGCCAGCCTGATCGATCAGGAGACCGAGCGCCGCTACGTGCCCATGAACCACATCTCCGACGATCAGGAGACCATCGAGGTGGTGGACTCCCCGCTGTCCGAGGTGGCGGTGCTGGGCTTCGAGTACGGCTTCTCGCTGGCCGAGCCGCGCGCGCTGGTCCTGTGGGAGGCGCAGTTCGGCGACTTCGCCAACGGCGCGCAGATCATCATCGACCAGTTCATCGCCTCGGGCGAGTCCAAGTGGCTGCGCATGTCGGGGCTGGTGATGCTGCTGCCCCACGGCTACGAGGGGCAGGGGCCCGAGCACTCCTCGGCCCGGCCGGAGCGCTTCCTCCAGCTCTGCGCGGAGGACAACATGCAGGTCGCCAACTGTTCGACCCCGGCCAGCTACTTCCACATCCTGCGCCGCCAGATCCACCGCGAGTTCAGGAAGCCGCTGATCATCATGACGCCGAAGTCGCTGCTGCGGCACAAGGCCTGCGTCTCCAGCCTCGACATGTTCGGGCCGGGCAGCGGTTTCCACCGCGTGCTGCACGAGGACAACCCGCCCTCCAAGCCCAAGGACTGCAAGCAGGTGGTGCTCTGTTCGGGCAAGGTCTTCTACGATCTGCTCGAAAAGCGCGATGCGGAGAAGATCAAGGACGTGCACATCATCCGCCTGGAACAGCTCTACCCCTTCCCGGTGGACGCGCTGCTGGACGAGCTGGAGCCCTACAAGCACTGCGATCTGGTCTGGTGCCAGGAAGAGCCGCGCAACATGGGTTACTGGTCCTCGGTCCACGAGATGCTGGAGGAGGTGGCCGAGATGATCGGCTTCAAGAACCCGCGCCCGCGCTATGCGGGCCGCCGTTCCGCCGCCTCGCCCGCGACCGGCTACGCCAAGCGTCACGCCGAGGAGCAGGCGGCCCTGGTGGCCGACGCGCTCACCATCGGCAAGCCGCGCGAAGGGCGCATCGGCACCCGCCGCCGCTACGACGACATGAAGGCCCAGGAGGAAAAGGCGGCGGAGTGACCCCGGGCACCGGGAGCGCCGCCTTTCTCAAGCTCAAGAACGGACAAGAACGGAAACCGCGATCATGGCCACGGAAATCAAGGTCCCCACACTCGGCGAATCGGTCAGCGAGGCGACGGTCGCCCAATGGCTGAAGAAAAAGGGCGAAAGCGTCGCCGCCGACGAGCCCATCGTTGAGCTGGAGACCGACAAGGTGACGCTGGAGGTGGGCGTGATCTCGGACATCCAGGCCGACGAGGGCGCGAACGTCGAGGTCGGCGCGGTCCTGGGCCTGATCGACGAGAGCGCCAGCGCCTCCGCGGCCCCGGCCAAGGCGGAGGAGTCCAAGGCCGAGGCGCCCAAGGAAGAGAAGAAAGAGGAGAAAAAGGAAGAGAAGAAGGAGGCTCCGGCCGCCGCCGCCTCTTCCAACGGCTCCGGCAAGTCCATCGAGGTTATGGTCCCGACGCTGGGCGAGTCCGTCAGCGAGGCGACGGTCGCCAACTGGCTGAAGGCCGAGGGCGACGCGGTCGCCGCCGACGAGCCCATCGTCGAGCTGGAGACTGACAAGGTGACCTTGGAGGTGAACGCCCCCGCCGCCGGCAGCCTTTCCAAGATCGAAGCGGCCGAGGGCGCCACCGTCGAGGTCGGCGCGCTGCTGGCGACCATCCGCCAAAGCCGCCAAGGCCGAAGCCCCAAAGGAAGAAGCTCCAGCCCCTGCCGCAGGCCCAACCCAAACCCAACCCAGCGCGGGGTCCGCGCTTGATGCGGGCAAGTTGGCGCGTGAGGGCGGCAAGGTGACGAAGGAGGCGCTGCTGCGCTTCTTCGAGGAGTCGACGCCTTCGAGCGCCATGACCCTTTCGCCGGCCGTCTCCGCGCTGATCGCGGAGCGCGGCCTGAACCCCAACCGGATCCAGGGGACGGGACCGCAGGGCCGCATCACCAAGGAGGATGTGCAGAACTTCATCGAGGGCAAGGCCCAGCCGGTGAGCGCGCCCGCTTCGGGAGCCGCCTCCGCCCCCGCACCCGCCGCCAAAGCGCCAAGCCCCACGGAACCGAGTTCGGGGTCCGAACAGCGGGTCAAGATGCCCAAGCTGCGCCAGGTCATCGCCAAGCGCCTGAAGGAGGCGCAGAACACGGCGGCCATGCTGACCACCTTCAACGAGGTGGACATGGGCGGCGTGATGGAGGCCCGCGCGGCCTACAAGGAGGCCTTCGAGAAGAAGCACGGCGTGAAGCTGGGCTTCATGTCCTTCTTCGTGAAGGCCGTGGTCTCGGCGCTACAGGAGCTGCCCGCCGTCAACGGGCGGATCGAGGGCGAGGAGATCGTCTACAACAAGCGCTATCACATCGGCGTGGCGGTCTCGACGCCCAACGGCCTGATGGTCCCGGTGCTGCGCGATGCGGACAAGCTGTCCTTCGCGGAGATTGAGGCGGGGATCGTCGACCTCGGCACCCGCGCGCGCGACGGCAAGCTCTCCATGGACGAGATGCAGGGCGGCACCTTCACCATCACCAACGGCGGCATCTTCGGCTCGCTCTTGTCGACGCCGATCCTCAACACGCCGCAGTCGGGCATCCTCGGCATGCACAAGATCCAGGAGCGCCCCATGGCCGTGAAGGGCCAGGTGGAAATCCGCCCCATGATGTACCTCGCCCACTCCTACGACCACCGCCTCATCGACGGCCGCGAGGCCGTCACCTTCCTGGTCAAGGTCAAGGACGCGCTGGAAGACCCGCAGCGGCTGCTGTTGGGGGTTTAGGGGGAGAGGCTTCTAAGAGTTATTCTTGCTCAACAGACAACGATGACTCACCGAAACACCTTTAAGAAATCTGTCGCGAC
>JARRJC010000058.1 GCA_037379885.1 Limibacillus sp. | reverse complement strand
CCGTCTCATGCGAGCTGAGCGATGAAAGCTATCATATATTCAAATTATTGAATGTTTATATCTGCTGAGCCATCTTGATGGCTCTCCACGATCCGCTTATCGGGTAAATTTTGGGTAAGTGACAGGTAGCAGTGCGCTAACACACTGAAAAGATTGGCGTCCCCTAGGGGAGTCGAACCCCTGTTTCCGCCGTGAGAGGGCGGCGTCCTGGGCCACTAGACGAAGGGGACAGCAAGGACGTGAGGCGCTGATATAACGATTTTGCCGGGGCGCGGCAAGGGGCGATTGGGGCTGCTCCCAAATGATTCTTTCGCCCGGCTTAGCGGTCTTGCTTTGCTGCCCTGCCTAGCTGCCCTGCTTGGCCTTGTAGTCGCTGATCGCCCGCTTCAGTTCGCGCTCTTCCTCGCAGCCGAAGAAGCCGCAGGCGCCGGAGAGGCGCTCAAGCGTCGCCTCGGCCTCCGGCAGGCGGTTGGTCTGCAGGTAGAGCTCGCCCAGGTATTCCAGAGCCTCGGTGTGCTCCGGGTCGATCTCCAGGGCCAGCGTGTAGTGCTCGAAGCTTTCATCGTAGCGGCCCATCTTGCGATAGGCGTAGCCCAGCAGGTTTTGCACGTCGGCGTCCTTCGGGTTCTCGGTGGCCAGGCCTTGGAGGTCGCTGAGCGCGGCTTCGTAGGCGCCCTTTTCGATCTTGTCGCGTGCTTCGGTGAGTGGGCTGGTGGCGCTGCCGCCGGAGAAGTCGGCCTGGACAGGTTCCGCGCCCAGCGACGCGCTAAGGCTTCCGGCCAGGAGGACCGCCAGAAAGGAACGTTTCATCATGTGAGGCACCATTCGACTCATGGGACTTCGTAAAAGGTTAGAGCGCGAAAGGAGCTAAGGCCAATCGCGATTTCGCGAGCGGCGCCCTTGCGGCTATTGCCCCGCCCCCGGCTCGATCCTGCCGAGAAGCTCCCCGCTGCGGGCATCCACAAGCAGGAAGCCGCCGCAGCCCAGGCTCTCCGCCCCCTCCAGCCGGATCAGGACGCGGTTCTCGGAGAGCTGCGCCTCGCCCAGGCGGCAGCCATCGGGCAGCGCCAGGGCGGCGCGCCAGGGTTCATCCGCCGCCTGGCGCTCGCCGCTCATCCGGCCCGCAAGGGTAAAGGCGATGACGGCAAACCCGCCGACGATGGCGACGCCCATCAGGATGACAAGGACTTTCAGAGCCTTCACGCTGTGCTATCCATTGCAGTTGCGAGGGACCGGGCCTTCAAGGGCGCGGTGCGGACGGTCAAGAGTAAGCATGAACCAGAGCGTGAAGCCAAGCGGCGCAGAGCAGATTTCCGTCACCGCCGAAAGCGGGGAAGCCGGCGAGCGGATCGACCGCCTGCTGGCCCAGCGCCTGCCGGCGCTCAGCCGGTCCCGGTTGAAGGGGCTGATCGAAGGCGGCAACCTGACCGTGGAGGGGGCTCGCGTGGTTCAGCCCTCGGCCAAGGTCAGGGCCGGGCAGCGGCTCGTCCTCACCCTGCCCCCGGCCGAGGAGGCGGACCCCAAGGCGGAAGCCATCGCGCTCGATATCCTTTTCGAGGACGAGGACCTGCTGGTCCTCAACAAGCCCGCCGGCATGGTGGTGCACCCCGCCCCCGGCAACGAGAGCGGCACGCTGGTGAACGCGCTCATCGCCCATTGCGGGGAGAGCCTGACCGGGATCGGCGGGGTCAAGAGGCCGGGTATCGTCCATCGTCTGGACAAGGACACCAGCGGCGTCATGGTCGCGGCCAAGACCGAGAGCGCCCATACGGCCCTCTCCGCCGCTTTCGCCGCGCGCGACATCGACCGCCGCTATCAGGCCGTGGTCTGGGGCCTGCCCAGCCCCAGCAAAGGGGAGATCGAGGGCAACATCGGCCGCTCCCCCCGGAACCGCAAGAAGATGGCGGTGGTCCCCGGCGGGGGAAAGCCCGCCCGGACCCGCTACAGCGTAGTGAAGAGTCTGGCGGGCGGCGGCGCGGCGCTGGTCGAATGCAAGCTCATGACCGGGCGCACCCACCAGATCCGGGTCCATATGACGGAGATCGGCCACCCCCTGATCGGCGATCCGCTTTACGGTGGGCCCAGCCGCCAGAGGCTGTCGCGGCTCTCTCCCGGCGCAGCGGCCGCCGCGCGCGCCTTCCCACGCCAGGCGCTACACGCCGCGACCCTGGGGTTCAAGCACCCGAGGAGCGGTGAATACCTTAATTTCGCCACTAATTTGCCATTGGATATCGTAGACTTGATCCAGTCTTTGGAATCGCTTTAATATAGGAAATCCGGCAAACGACAAGGCTGCTGACCTTTGCGCTTGGAAAGCGCAAAGGATCACTTATCTAGAAATGTCGCAGTCTTGCGAGCCGAAGTACCGAAAGTCAGGGAGTCGAAGATGGCCGCGCCCTCAGTGCCGAGCGTCAGCGAAAGCAACCTCACCCGCTACCTGCAGGAAATCCGCAAGTTTCCGATGCTGGAGCAGAACGAGGAGTACATGCTCGCCAAGAGCTGGCGGGAGCATGAGGACGTCGAGGCTGCGCACAAGCTGGTGACCAGCCACCTGCGTCTCGTGGCCAAGATCGCCATGGGCTACCGCGGCTATGGACTGCCGCTTTCCGAGCTGATCTCGGAGGGCAACGTCGGCATGATGCAGGCGGTGAAGCGCTTCGATCCGGAGCGCGGCTTCCGCTTGGCGACCTATGCCATGTGGTGGATCCGCGCGGCGATTCAGGAATACATCCTGCACTCCTGGTCTCTCGTGAAGATGGGCACCACGGCGGCGCAGAAGAAGCTCTTCTTCAACCTGCGCAAGCTGAAGGGCCAGATGGCCGCCATTGACGAGGGCGACCTGAACCCGGAGCAGGTCAAGTACATCTCCGACCAGCTTCAGGTGCCCGAACAGGACGTGGTTTCCATGAACCGCCGTCTGGCGGCGCCCGACCATTCGCTCAACGCCCCGCTGCGCCAGGACGGCGACGGCGAGTGGCAGGACTGGCTGGTGGACGAGCAGGAAAGCCAGGAGAAGCTGCTGGCCGACCGCGAGGAGCTGGACAAGCGCCGCGCGCTCCTGACCCAGGCCATGAAGACCCTCAACAAGCGCGAGCGGCACATCCTGAAGGAGCGCCGCCTGAAGGAAGACCCGACGACGCTGGAGGACCTGAGCCAGGTCTACGAGATCAGCCGCGAGCGGGTGCGCCAGATCGAGGTGCGCGCCTTCGAGAAGCTGCAGAAGGCCATCCGCAACGCCGCGCTTGAAGAAAAGCTGGCCAGCGAACAGCAGTTGGCGGACGCCGACAAGTAGGGCTTAGCCCGCGAAGGGGTCTTTCACCAGGATCGTGTCGTCACGTTCCGGGCTGGTCGAGAGCAGGGCCACGGGTGCGCCGATCAGCTCTTCCACCCGCCGCACGTACTTGATCGCCGTGGCCGGAAGCTCGCCCCAGGAGCGCGCGCCGTAGGTGCTTTCCTGCCAGCCCTGCAACGTTTCGTAGATCGGCTTGACGGCGGCCTGCTCAGCCGGCATCGCGGGCAGATAGTCGATCCGCTTGCCGTCCAGCTCATAGCCGACGCAAACCTTGATCTCCTTCAGCCCGTCCAGCACGTCCAGCTTGGTGAAGGCGATGCCGTCGATGCCGCCGACCTTGACGGCCTGACGCACCATCACCGCATCGAACCAGCCGCAGCGCCGCTGGCGCCCCGTCACCGTGCCGAACTCCCGGCCCCGCTCGCCCAGGGTCTTGCCGACCTCGTCGAACAGCTCGGTCGGGAACGGGCCGGACCCGACGCGCGTCGTGTAGGCCTTGGTGATGCCGAGCACCATGCCGATCGACTTCGGACCCATGCCGGAGCCCGCCGCCGCCTGCCCGGAGACGGTGTTGGAGGAGGTCACGAAGGGATAGGTGCCGTGGTCGACATCCAGCATCGCGCCCTGCGCGCCTTCGAAGAGGATGCGGTTGCCGCGCGGGCTGAGCTTGTCGAGCAGACGCCAGACCGGCGCCGCGTAGGGCAGGATCTTCGGCGCAAGCTCCAAGAGTCGGGCGACCAGCTCCTCGCCGTCCGCCTCGGGTTCGCCGAGGCCGCGCAGGAGGGCGTTGTGATGGGTCAGAAGACCGGCCACCCTGCGGCGCAGGTGCGTCTCGTCAGCCAGATCGCAGATCCGGATGGCGCGGCGGCCCACCTTGTCCTCGTAGGCGGGGCCGATGCCGCGGCCCGTGGTTCCGATCTTCTCGTCCTTGCCCTTGGCCGCCTCGCGGGCGCGGTCGACCAGCCCGTGGATCGGCAGGATCAGCGCGCAGGCCTCGGATATCTTCAGGCTGTCCGGCGTGACCTCCACACCCTGATCGCGGATGCGCTCGATCTCGTCCATCAGCGCCCAGGGGTCCACCACCACGCCGTTGCCGATCATGGAGAGCTTGTCCGGGCGCACCACGCCGGAAGGCAGCAGGGAAAGCTTGTAGGTCGTGCCCTCCACCACCAGCGTGTGTCCAGCGTTATGGCCGCCCTGGAAGCGCACCACCACATCGGCGCGCTCGGACAGCCAGTCGACGATCTTCCCCTTGCCCTCGTCCCCCCACTGGGAACCGACGACCGCGACGTTGGCCATGTCTGCTTAGTCCTCCACTGCTTCCGGTCCGTCGGGACCAAGCCACTGAACGCAGCCGAGGCGCTCGGCCTCGCCGCGCGGATCGTCGGTCTCCTCCAGCGCCGCGACGGTGACGTAGCCCTCCAGGCGGAGGCCCGCCGCCGCCGCCGGATCGGCGCCCAGCGGTATGTAGACCCGGGGCGCCGCCGCCTTCGGCTCGACCGCGCGCAAGATGGAATCGAGATAGAGGGTAACACCGGTCGCGGGCTCGGACGCCCCCTCGGGCGAGCCCGCCAGGTAGCGGCCGCCCCGGCCCAACTCCCCACGCACGCCTCCGGCGAAGAAGGTGAAGGAGAGGCCCGTCTGGTACTCAAAGCCCCGGCTTTCCACGGGATCCAGCGTGATGGTCAGCCCCGGCTTGATCCAATCCAACCGCTCGAGAACGGCTTTCAGCCGCTCAATGGTCGCCGCGGCTTCTTCTGAGAGATCGAGGGCCGCGAGCTTCTTGAGCGCGGTCTTGCGCGGCCCGGAGGCCTTCAGCAGCCCGCTGAACAGCTTGCCCGCGTCACCGGGCAACCGCGCCACGGCGGCGGCGTCCTTGCGGTCCAGCGCCTCGCGCAGCGTCGTGACTTCCTCGGCGGACAGGCCGGCCTCTTCGATCAGAAGCGGCACCAGGGTCGGCAGCGCCAGATCGATGGTCAGTTCATGAATGCCGATCTGCTCCAGGGCTTCGGCGGCCAGCGCGATGATCTCCGCGTCCGCTTCGGCGGAATCGCTGCCGATGATCTCGGCGCCCACCTGGCCGACCTGCCGGTCGCTGCGCAACTGGTTGCCCCGCACCCGCAGGACCTGCCCGGCATAGCAGAGGCGCAAGGGCCGGGCCTGGGACTTCAGGCGCGTGGCGGCGAGACGCACGACCTGAGGAGTCATGTCGGCGCGCAGGCCCATCATGCGCTGGCTGGAAGGGTCCATGAGACGGAAGGTCTGCTGCGTCAGGGCCGCGCCCGCCCCTTCGAACAGTGTCTCCTCGAACTCCAGCATGGGCGGCTTCACCCGCTCGTAGCCGTGGCTCGACAGGGTATGGATGGCGATGGCGACGGAATCGGCCTCCTGCTCGGCCTGGGGCGGAAGCAGATCCACCATGCCGACCGGCAAAAGCGCTTTTTCTCCTGAGCTCGTCATGACCTCTGCACCAAGGGACTTCTATTGAGCCCCGTCCTCTCGCTGATCGGGAACAGGGCGGAAAAGGTGACGCGCTGTACTAGCCTTTTTGCCAGCGTTCTTAAAGAGAAATCCTTGCCGACGGCGGGTCTGGAGGCCCCGGCGGAAACAGGCTAGCTTGCGCTTGAGACGAGGGAATGCCGAACAGGGAGGGTTCTGTTCTTGGAAAGCGGCGCGAAGCAGACGGGCAAGGGCCCGCGGAGCCTTTTGGCCTCGGCCAAAGGACCCGACCGGCTGATCGGCTGGGGCTTGCTGCTGGCCGCCTTCCTGTTGATGGCCGGATGGCTTCTGCCGATGATGACGCTCTCGCGCTTCGTCTTCCTGTCGCAGGAGGTCTCGCTGCTCCAGGGCGTCTGGGAACTGGCGAAGGAGGGCGAGTACTTCCTCTTCGCCCTGCTGGCCGGGTTTTCCATCCTGTTTCCGGCGGTCAAGCTGCTCTTGGGCTTGCTGCTTTGGTATGGTGCGGCGGAACCTTCGCGTCAGGGTTCCTGGCTGCGCTGGCTCGACTTCATCGGCCGCTGGTCGATGCTGGACGTCTTCGTGGTGGCGCTGATCGTGGTGGCCGTAAAGGTCTCCCTGATCGACGACGTCGAACTGCACGGCGGGCTCTACGCCTTCACCTCGGCGATCCTGCTTTCGATGCTCTGCTTGAGGCGGATGGAAGTCCTGGCCGAGAGGGTCACCAGCTCGGCGTGATCTCCGCCAGGGAGCCGTCGCTCAAAAGAAAGCGGAAGCTCGGGCCAGCGCCCGGCTCGATATCCGTCTCGATCTTGGCCGGCAGGGGCAGGGTTCCCTTCAGGACCAGCGTGTCCTCCTCGTTCAGGGCAAGCCAGACCAGGCTGTCGCGCTCCTGCGTCGGCGTCAGGATGTCGTCACGCCCGTCGCCGTCGATATCGTAGACCAGAGAGAGCTTCTGCCAGCGGGAACCGAAACGGTGGTTGGAGACGCCGCGCAGTCCGGTAATCCGTTCCAGGCGCCCGGCGTTCAGCCGCCAGATGTAGAGCGTACCCCCGGTGTGTGGTGTCTCGATGTAGGCGAGCTCCAGTACGCCGTCGCCGTCGAAGTCGCCAACACCCTCGCCGACGGGATTGAGCCAGAGGCGGGAGGCCCCGATGGGCGGCGTCTCCGCGATCGGGCCCAGCACGCCGGCCCGGAACCCGACGACCGACAGCGACGCGCCGAGGCCGCGGTAGGAGCGCACCAGGATGATCTCATCCTGCCCGTCGCCGTCCAGATCGGCCAGACGCGGGATGGTATCCTCGAAAACCGAGTCATTGGGCAGGGCGAAGCGCAAGCGTTCCTCGGCGGTCGTCTCCACCTCCAGACCGCCCGCCTCGATACTGTCACCCAGCGCGCCGTGCGCGTAGCGCTTGGTCGGCATGACCAGCCAGGCGCGGGCGACCCCCTGCTCCCCGCGCGCAACGTGACCGTCCGGCAAGGTGTCTTCCGGCCAGTCTTCTTCCGGCGAAGAAACAGAAGGCGAAGGCAGCGGCAATTCGCCGGGATAGTAATCCACACGGAAGCCGGGCAGCCCTTCCTGGGCTCGGGCGTCCGCTGTTAAAACGAACGCCAGAAAGCCGGAGAGGAGGAGGACTGCGCACCGCATGTCTGTTAGCCCGCCTTCGGGAAGTGGAGTTGCTCGGCCCGGTCCACCAGATCGAGCGAGCGGACCTTCTTCAGAACATCCGCGGAAAGAGGCTGATCCAGCTCCAGAAGCGCGATGGCGTCCCCGCCGGGGATGTCGCGGCCAAGGTGGAAGGTCGCGATATTGACCCCCGCCTGCGATAGAATGGTGCCAAGATTGCCGATCAGGCCCGGCTTGTCCTCGTTGGTGATATAGAGCATGTGCGGACCCAACTCGGCTTCCACCTGAATTCCCTTGATCTCGACCAGGCGCGGCTTGCTTCCGCCGAACAGCGTGCCGGCGACGGAGCGTTGGCCGTGCTCGGTTTCCACCGACACACGGATCAGCGTCTGATAGTCGCAGTCGCCCACCCGTTTCGTTTCGGCCACGTCGATGTCGCGCTCTCGCGCCACGACCGGCGCACTCACCATGTTGACGCTGTCGAGCATCGGGCGCAACAGCCCGGTCAGCACCGTCTGGGTCAGGGGCCGGCAGTTCACTTCGGCCACATGCCCTTCGTACTCGATCGAGACCGAGGTGAGGCCAGAGCGCGTCAGTTGCCCGGCGAAGGAGCCCAACTGCTCGGCCAGCTGCATGTAGGGCTTCAGCCGCTTTGCCTCCTCGGCCGTCAGCGAGGGCATGTTGATGGCGTTGCGCACGGCCCCGGTCAGCAGATAGTCGGCCATCTGCTCGGCGATCTGAAGGGCGACCTTTTCCTGCGCTTCTGCCGTCGCCGCGCCCAGATGCGGCGTGCAGATCACCTGCTCCAACTCGAAGAGCGGCGACTCCTTGGCCGGTTCAACGGCGAAGACGTCGAGCGCGGCACCCGCCACCTGTCCGGAGACGATCGCGTCGTGGAGCGCCGCTTCGTCGATCAGCCCGCCGCGCGCGCAGTTGATGATGCGAACCCCCTTCCGGGTCGCCGCGAGACTCTCGGCGTCCAGAATGTTTCGGGTCTGGTCGTTCAGCGGGACGTGCAGCGTGATGAAGTCGGCGCGCGGCAGCAGTTCCTGCAACTCGACCTTGGTGACGCCCAGGTCGTCGGCGCGCTCCTGACTGAGGAAGGGGTCGAAGGCCAGCACCTTCATGCGCAGCCCCAGCGCCCGCTGGGCCACGATGGAGCCGATGTTGCCGCAGCCGATGATGCCCAGCGTCTTGCCGGTCAGTTCCACGCCCATGAAGCGGGACTTCTCCCACTTTCCGCTCTTGGTCGAGGCGGTGGCCTCGGGTATCTGCCGGGCCAGCGCGAACATCATGGCGATGGCGTGCTCGGCGGTGGTGATGGAGTTGCCGTCGGGCGTGTTCATCACCACGACGCCGTTGGCCGTGGCCTTGGGAATATCGATGTTGTCGACGCCGATCCCGGCGCGGCCGATCACCTTCAGATCGGGGGCCGCCTCGATGATCTCGGCGGTCGCCTTGGTGGCCGAACGTATGGCCAGCCCGTCGACGCCCTTCAGCTTTTCCTTCAGCTCTTCGGGCGACAGGCCGACCGCGACCTCAACATCCAGGCCGCGTTCTTTGAAGATATCGACCGCGAGCGGGCTCAGCTTGTCGGAGATTAGAACCTTGGGCATCTGTCTCTTTTCGTCCTTTTTGGGAGAGAAATCAGGTGTTCTGATGGACCGCCTTGACCTCGGCGTAGGCCCAGTCGAGCCAGGGTAACAGGGCGGCCATGTCCTCGGCTACCGGGACGCGCCGCCGGGTCTGCGCCTTTGGGGCGGCGCCACGGTGGAGGCCGAGGACATGGCCGCCCTGTTACCCTGGCTCGACTGGGCCTACGCCGAGGTCAAGGCGGTCCATCAGAACACCTGATTTCTCTCCCAAAAAGGACGA
>JARRJC010000057.1 GCA_037379885.1 Limibacillus sp. | reverse complement strand
GGAGGCGGACGTCATCATCACCATCTCCTCCTCCACCGAAGCGCAGTTCATGCGGGATTGGGTCAAGCCCGGCACGCACATCGCCTGTATGGGCACCGACACCAAGGGCAAGCAGGAGGTCGACGCTCAGCTGGTGGCCGCCGCCACGCTCTTCACCGACGAGGTTGCGCAGTCGGTCTCCATCGGCGAGACCCAGCACGCCATCGCCGCCGGGCTGATCGAGGAGAGCGACATCACCACCATCGGCGCGGTCATCAACGGCGACCACCCGGGCCGGACCTCGGAGGAGGAGATCACCCTCTTCGACGGCACCGGCGTCGGGCTCCAGGACCTCGCCGTCGCCTCCGTCGCCTACAAGCTCGCCAAGGAAAGCGGCAAGGCCGAGGGTTTCGACTTCTACGGCTGATCCCGCCCGGCGCGCTTGTCGGAAATCACGCATCGGCGGGTCGCTTTTGCGAATAAGTCTTCTGGCCGAATGCTTTTCAATGCGCGGGACTTCTTAAAAACCCCGCGCAGATTGGAAAGCGATAGCCTCATGGTTTCAGCACAGGCGGACAGCGCTAGAAAGCCGCGCGATCACAAGGTCCTGGACGGCCGCGTGATCGGGCAGGAGATCCGCGAGCAGGTGGCGGCGGAGGCAGCGTTGCTGAGTGCTGCTGGCTGGCCGCCGCGTCTGGTCTCCATCGCGGTCGGCGATACCGACGCCGCCATGATCTACATCCGCAACCAGCAGCGCGTGGCGGAGAAGCTGGGCATTGCCTTCGATCAGAAGATCTATCCCGCCGAGACCACCCGCGAAGAGATGCTGGCGGCCATCGCCGCGCTCAACGCCGATCCCCGCGTCACCGGGATCATCATCCAGCGCCCGGTGCCCGGGCACCTTTCCATCAAGGAACTGCAGAGCGCGGTCCATCCCATGAAGGACGTGGAGGGCATGCACCCCTCTTCGATCGGCAACATCGTCTACAACGACCTGGTCATGGGCCCCTGCACCTCGGTCGCCTCGGTCGAGATGCTGAAGTACACGGGGCTGCGGCTTCAGGGGCTGGAGGTGGTGGTGATCGGCCATTCGGAGATCGTCGGCAAGCCCATCGCCTTCCTCCTGATGAGCGAGGGCGCGACCGTCACGGTCTGCCACCACATGACCCGCAATCTCCAGGTCCATTCGCGTCAGGCCGACGCCGTCTTCGTCGCGGTCGGAAAGCCGGGGCTGGTCACCGGCAACATGATCAAGCCGGGCGCCGCCGTGATCGACATCGGCATCAACCAGATCGACCTGCCGGACGGAACTTCGAAAGTGGTCGGCGATGCGGACTACGAGACCTGCTACGAGGTCGCGGGCTGGATCACACCCGTACCGGGCGGGGTCGGGCCGGTCACGGTCTCCATCCTCTTGCGAAACCTGGTGACTGCCGCCAAGTTGCAGAAGGCGCACTACGAAAGCGCCTTTCATGGCGGGTTCAGCCCTTGCGCACCCGTCGCCTTTCCCAGCGAATAGGAAGCGATCCCACCCATGTCCGATCCCAAGACCCTAATGCAGATGGCGGGCGCCGATCCCCGGCCCTTCAAGCTTTCCGAAAGCGCGCTGGTCGTGATCGACGCGCAGCGCGACTACCTGGACGGCCACCTGCCGCTGACGGGGGTCGAGGCCGCCTTGAAACAGATCGCCACCCTGCTCGTGGCCGCGCGCGAGCATGGCCGCCCGGTCATCCATGTGCAGCACAGGGGCAAGCCCGGCGGGCTGTTCGATCCGGAGACGGACAACTTCGCGATCTGCGCCGAGGCTACGCCGGAGGCGGGTGAGGGCGTGATCGAAAAGGGGCTGCCCAACGCCTTCGCCGGGACCGGCCTCGATGAGGCGCTGAAGACGGCGGGCGCAAAGCAGCTCGTGGTCTGCGGCTTCATGACCCACATGTGCGTCAGCTCCACGGTGCGCGCCGCGCTGGACCTGGGCTATGGCTCCACGGTGGTGGCCTCGGCCTGCGCGACGCGCGACCTTCCGGCGGCCTCTGGCGGCGTGGTTCCGGCCGCCGTTCTCCACGAGGCGGAGTTGGCCGCGCTCAGCGACCGCTTCGCGATGATCGCGCGCGAGGCAAGCGAGGTCATCGCCTGACACCCCTTTGCAGGCACTTCACGCCGGGGGTAGTATGCGCGGGACTTGAGCCCCACATGGTGAGGGCGACAGCCGAATTTCACCGAACCGGGCGAAGCCGGGCAGCCGCTTGCAGACCGCAGAGCGCTTGCCACGCCGCCCCGTCACAAAGAAGCTTTTGCCAGGAGGAACTCCATGCCGCTCGATGCGCTAACCCTTCCCAAACTGAACGACGAGAAACTGCTGCGCCAGCAGTGCTACATCAACGGCGAGTGGGTCGATGCCGACGGCGGCGCGACCATCGAGGTCACCAATCCGGCGACCGGAGAGGCGCTGGGCAGCGTGCCGAAGATGGGCGCCGATGAGACGCGCCGCGCCATTGAAGCCTCCGAGAAGGCCATGGTGGGCTGGCGCGCCAAGACCGCCAAGGAGCGGGCCCAGATCCTGCGCCGCTGGTTCGACCTGATGATGGAGAACCAGGACGACCTGGGCCGCATCCTGACCGCCGAACAGGGCAAGCCGCTGGCCGAGGCCAAGGGCGAGATCGCCTACGGCGCCTCCTTCATCGAGTGGTTCGCCGAAGAGGCCAAGCGCGTCTACGGCGACGTCATTCCGGGGCACCAGCCGGACAAGCGCATCGTCGTGATCAAGCAGCCGATCGGCGTGGTCGCGGCCATCACGCCCTGGAACTTCCCCAACGCGATGATCACCCGCAAGGCGGGCCCGGCGCTGGCCGCCGGCTGCTCCATCGTGATCAAGCCGGCCTCCCAGACGCCCTTCTCGGCGCTGGCCATGGCCGAGCTGGCCGAGCGCGCGGGCATCCCCAAGGGCGTCTTCAACGTGGTCACCGGGTCCGCTTCGGCGATCGGCGGCGAGATGACCGGCAATCCCATCGTCCGCAAGGTCACCTTCACCGGCTCCACCGAGATCGGCAAGCTGCTGATGAAGCAGAGCGCCGAGACGGTGAAGAAGGTCGGCATGGAACTGGGCGGCAACGCGCCCTTCATCGTCTTCGACGACGCCGATCTCGATGCGGCGGTCGAGGGCGCCATCGCCTCCAAGTACCGCAACGCCGGGCAGACCTGCGTCTGCGCCAACCGCCTCTACGTGCAGGAAGGCGTTTACGACGAGTTCGCCTCTAAGCTGGCAGAAGCCGTCAAGAAGATGAAGGTCGGCAACGGCATGGAGGAGGGCGTGGCCCAGGGTCCGTTGATCGACCACGCCGCTGTCGAGAAGGTCGAGGAGCACATCGCCGACGCCGTGTCGAAGGGCGCGGAGATCGTCGTGGGCGGCAAGCGTCACGATTTGGGCCATACCTTCTTCCAGCCGACCATCCTGACCGGCGTCACGCAGGAGATGGCGGTCGCCCGCGAGGAAACGTTCGGCCCCGTCGCCCCGCTCTTCAAGTTCAAGGACGAGGACGAGGTCGTGACCATGGCCAACGACACGGAGTTCGGTCTGGCCGCCTACTTCTACGCCCGTGACCTGGGCCGCGTCTGGCGCGTCGCCGAGTCCGTGGACTACGGCATCGTCGGCATCAACACCGGCATCATCTCCACCGAGGTGGCGCCCTTCGGCGGGGTCAAGGAGTCCGGCATCGGCCGCGAGGGCTCCAAGTACGGCATCGACGACTTCCTGGAGATCAAGTACCTCTGCATGGGCGGCGTCTGATCCGCCGGGAGCCGTTCAGCCACCAACCGAGGGCGGCGCGGTCTTTTCTCCGCGCCGCCTTCTTTTCGCCGTCAGTCAGGGTAAGGCTGATGGCTGGAACCAAGTAGGGCAGGAGGAGTCGTCATGGCTCTCGTCGATGTCGAGGGTCTGGTCTTCGACTATCCCGGACAACGCGCGCTCCACGGCGTGTCTCTGGCCATTCAGCCCGGGGTCATCACGGCGCTGGTCGGGCCGAACGGGGCGGGCAAGACGACGCTGATGCGCTGTCTAGCCGCTTTGGAGCGTCCGGCCGCCGGAAGAATTTCCATCGAGGGCGTGGACCTTGCCAAGGACCCGCGCGCCTGTCACCGGCTTATCGGCTATCTCTCTGATTTCTTTGGGCTTTACGACAAGCTGACGGTGCGCCAGAGCCTGCACTACCGGGGGCTCGCCCAGGGCCTATCCGAGACGGCGGCGGCGAAGGCGGCGGGCCTTGCCGCTGAACGCGTCGGCCTTTCCGACCGGCTGAACCAGCGGGGCGGCGCGCTGTCGCGCGGCCTTCGCCAGCGGCTCGGCATCGCCCAGGCGATCCTTCACGAGCCGCGTTTCGTGATCCTGGACGAGCCCGCCTCCGGCCTCGATCCCGAAGCCCGCGACGACCTCTCCGCCCTGTTCCGGGAGTTGCGGGCGCAGGGTATGACCTTGCTGGTCTCCTCTCACATTCTGGCGGAGCTTTCCGACTACGCCTCGGAGATGCTGCTGATCGACGAGGGCCGCATCGTCGAGCACCGTTCGCTGGAGGAGACGCCGGAGAGCGCCGCTGCCGGGTCGCGCCTGCTGCTGATCAAACTGGCCGAAGCGGATGCCCGACTGCCGGAGCTGCTGCGCGATCTGGCCGGGGCCGAAGCCATCGAGAGCGCCGACGACAGGGGTGCCCGCCTCCTGCTGGAGGGCGATGCGGGCGTGCGGCACGGGCTCTTGCAAAAACTCATCGAGGCGGGCTGCCGGGTCAGCGACTTCGCCGCCGAGAGCGCGGACCTGCAATCGCTCTACCGGGCGCGCCTTCGCCGCGAGAAGGTGGAAAAGCAAGGGGAGCGCCTGTCATGACCCTCAATCCCGAGTTTCGCCGCAATCTCTGGCTGGAGCTGTCGCTGTCGCGCTTTCTGGGGCTGGCCGCCGTCTTGGTGCTGACCGTCGCCGGGCTGGAAGCCGGCGGGCGGTTCGGCGACATCGCGCCCGGCTATGTCTACGCCGGAAAGCTTGGCTTCTTCCTGACGGTCATTCTATGGGGCACGCGGCGGGTCGCGGCCGGCATGGGCGCGGAGGTGCGCTCGGCCACCTGGGACTGGCAGCGTCTTTCCGCGATGGGCCCCTGGAGCATGACCTGGGGCAAGCTCTTCGGTCCGACCGCCTTCACCTGGCTGGCGGGCGGTTTCTTCCTGATCCTGATCGCCGTCGGACGCCTTCGCGGGGCCGAGGTGATGGGGCCAGAGGGGATGTCGGGCTTGCAGTCGGGGCTGGCCAGCGAGATCGCCATGCTGCTGCTCGACGGCGTTCTGGCCCAGGCCGTGACGCTCCTGACCGCCTTGGTGATGCTGAGAAAGCAGCGCGGCGCGCGTCAGATACCCGTCGCCCTCTGCCAAGGCTTGGGGCTGCTCGCCTACCTGGTGCTGGCGGGTACGGACGGCAGCCTGATCCCCTCCGACCTTCTGCTGGGCGACCTGGGGCCGGGCGGCCGGGTCATAGGCTGGTACAACATCTCCTTCGATGCAGTTCCCTTCATCCTGGCCAGCAAGATCTTCTTCACGGGCGCTGCGGTGATCGCCTGCCTGCGCCTGATGCGCGAGGAGCTGCAGCTGACCAACATCCCCTGGGGCTGGGCCTTCTTCCTGGCGCTGCTGGGGGGCTATCTCTATGGCTTCGTGGTCAGTAGCTGCGCGGCCTGCGGCGAGGTTCTGTCGCTGCCGCTGGCGCTGTTCTTCGCGGTCTTCGCGCTGGGCGCTTATGCCGCGCTCTTCGCGGACCGGAAGGACCCGCTGGACATGGCGGGCTTCCTGAGAGCGCTTAGGAGCAATCCCTTCAGCGCCTATCCCAAGGCGCCGCTCTGGTTGCCGTCGTTCAAGCTGGCGCTGCTCTTCGGCATCGCTTCGGCCGTTATGGGAGCTTCTGCGGGGATCGGTCCGGAAACCCACTGGGCCTGGGCCGCCTGGCAGTTCGACAGCTACACCCGCCCGCTGGCCTTCTCCTTGATCGCGCTGATGCTGCGCGACTTCGGGCTGGTGCTGGGCATGGCTTACGGAAGCGGGGGAGCGGCCGGGCGCAGCGACCTGATGGCCGCTTTCTGGCTCGCTCTGCTCTACTTCCTGTTGCCCGCCACCTTGCAGGCCATGGGGATGAGCGCGCTGGCCGGGATCTTCGCGCCGCCGCTCTCGGTCGAGCCGAGCCAGGCCTTGCTGGGCGCGGGCGGTCAGGCGGTGGCGGCCATTGCCTGGGCGGTATGGCGCTGGCGCTCTCAGCGCGCGCGCTTCGCGGCGTCGCTGCCGGATGGGGTTTCCATTTAGCGCCGGCGTTCCTACCTTTCAGGATGAATGGGACGGCGCCGCGCCAAGCGCTGCGGCGCCGTCTTCTTGTGAGCTTTCAGATGGAACCCTACCGGGGTGAATAGGACGGGCATGAGCCAGTACGACTACGACCTCTTTGTCATCGGCGCGGGATCGGGCGGTGTGCGCGGTGCGCGCATGGCGGCTTCGACGGGCGCCAAGGTGGGCATCGCCGAGGAGTTCCGCTACGGCGGCACCTGCGTCATACGCGGCTGCGTGCCGAAGAAGCTGATGGTCTACGCCAGCCACTTCTCCGAAGAGTTCGAGGACGCGGCGGGCTACGGCTGGACGCTCTCCGGCGAGGCGTCCTTCGACTGGAAGACCCTGATCGCCAACAAGGACAAGGAGATCGAGCGGCTGGAGGGCATCTATAAGAAGCTGCTGACCGGCGCCGGCGTCACCATGCACAACGGCCACGCGCGCTTGATCGACAAGCACACGGTCGAGGTGGCGGGCGAGCGCTTCACGGCCGAGACCATCCTGCTCGCGACCGGCGGCGCCCCGGTGCTACCCAAGGAACCCGGCGCCGAATACGGCATCTCGTCGAACGAAATCTTTCATCTCGAAGAGCAGCCCCGGCACATCGTGATCGCCGGCGGCGGCTACATCGCCGTGGAGTTCGCCGGGATCATGAAGGGCCTGGGCAGCGAGGTGACCCTGATCTACCGCGGTCCCAAGGTCCTGCGCGGCTTCGACGAAGACCTGCGCGACGGCCTGATGGTCGAGCTGCGGGAGAAGGGCGTGCGCGTCATCACCGAGCAGATCATCTCGCGCACCGAGAAGAAGGACGGCCGCCTGGCCCTAAGGTCGATGAGTTCTCGCGCACCTCACAGCCGAACATCTACGCGGTCGGCGATGTGACCGAGCGGGTCAATCTGACCCCGGTCGCGATTCAGGAAGCCATGGCCTTCGTGGATACGGTCTATCGCGGTAAGCCGCGCGGCCTGGATCACGAGAACATTCCCATGGCGGTCTTCAGCCAGCCGCCCATCGGGTCGGTCGGCATGAGCGAGGAGCGTGCGCGGCAGGCCGTGGGCGAGGTGGAGATCTACCGTTCCTCCTTCCGCGCCATGAAACATACGCTTTCGGGCCGTCAGGAAAAATCGACGATGAAGCTGGTGGTCGACAAGAACACCCGCAAGGTTCTGGGCGCCCACATGCTGGGCGCCGATGCTGCTGAGATCATTCAGGGCATTGGAATCGCCGTGAAGATGGGCGCCACCAAGGAAGACTTCGACGCGACGGTGGGTATCCATCCGACCTCGGCGGAGGAGTTCGTCACCATGCGCGAACCGGTGTCCGACTGACCCATTCCCAGCAAATCAATTCCCGGCAAACCAAATCCTGACCCCCCAGGGCTGCCGGTGAGCGGCGCCATCCTGACGGATCCGGCGGCCACCCCGTTACCCGTGAGCTCTCTTCCGAAAGTCCAAGGCTCTTATGGCCTGGCGGCTTCCGGGCTGCGCTGGGCAACGCTGACTATTGTTATAATATATTATTTGTGAAGATCAAAATATTATATCTTGCGGTTGATCTTGCCGCTGCGCGGGCCGCCCCGGCGGGACGGCCTGCCTTCACGCTGGGTCGTTGATTCGGATGATCGTGAAATGCGGGTTGCCGCCCGCGTTCTTCCAAGGAAGACGCAGGCAACGGTAGGAGTGACCCTGAGACGCCCTGGGGCGCACGGTGATCTGAGAGAGCTGCGGCTCTCCGCTCGCCACGATCTGGCGGTAGCGCGCGCTCGCCCAGCGTCCGATCAGCGGATCCGGGTAGGCGATCAGGGGAAAGCCCTCTTCGAACCTGCCCATCAGGGCGCAGTTGGCGCCGACGTGCCGGAACACGCCGCAGGGTTGGTCTTGGGTCATCTCCAGAATGTGCGAATGGTGGCCGGCGTCGAGGCTTTCCCTCATGGAGGGCAGGGAGGCGAAGTAGCTTCCGCCCTGGCGCTTCCAGGCGGCGAATATGATGGCCGCGGTGGCGGCCTCGCCCTGCGGGTGGCCGGCGAGCAGGGAGTCCGGGCTCTGGAAGCTTTCCTCGACCTTCTGTTTGGTCAGGGTGTTCTCTCCCTCGCGGACGGCCATCCAAACACGCACGGCGGCAAGCGCGCTGTCGCTATGACGCTCGCGCTGCCATTCCAGCACCTTGAAAGACAGCAGGATCTCCTTGAAATCATAGCGCAGCAAGACCGCGCTAAGCGCATTCAAGGTGGCTTCAGAAACGCTTTCCACGTCGAACTGAACATTCACAGCCGAGCGCTTGGGCTCGGCGAAAACCACCGCCCAGCCGGCCTCCTCCACCGCCTCTTTCAAGATCTCCCCCTCGTCGGCGAGCGGCACGCCCTCGTCCGTCCTCCGCTGCTGAGCGATGACGCTCTTGCCGCGGTGATCGATGAAGAAGAGACCTTGGTTCAGTAAGCTCATGTATCGGCTCCCCCAGGGTAGGCGCAGGGGCCGCGCCAATTGTCTGTCTTGGCTATCGGCCACTCTATCGTAGGCGTCATGCGGATCCTGGCTCTTGCGGCCGGTCGCCCGCGTGGAATGAAGTGTGCGAGATTACGCAACGAGTTACAATATATTTATCCAAAGGCGCAAAATATTTCATATTTCGCGACAGAAAAAATTCGCATACTCCCGTCTTGCTTTCATTCGGGGAGCCGATGGCCGTGAAGGCGGACGGCGGCCCTAGGGCAGCTTTTCCCTGGAATTGCCGGTACATCGTCTGTAAAACGGTCGCCCTGGCGATTTTAGCTACTAAAGAGGTTATTGAAATGGTTGCGAGTTGGACTCCGCAATCCTGGCGTGACAAAGCCGTTCGGCAGATGCCGACCTATCCCGACAAGGCTGCGCTCGAAGCTGTCGAGCAGCGCCTTTCGGGCTATCCGCCGCTTGTCTTCGCAGGCGAGGCGCGCAATCTGCGCAGCCAGCTTGCCCGCGTCGCCAAGGGCGAGGCCTTCCTGCTTCAGGGCGGCGATTGCGCGGAAAGCTTCGCCGAGTTTCACGCGAATAACATCCGCGACACCTTCCGGGTGATGTTGCAGATGGCCGTGGTGCTGACCTTCGGCGCGGCCTGTCCGGTCGTGAAGGTGGGCCGCATGGCCGGCCAGTTCGCCAAGCCCCGCTCCGCCGACACGGAAAAGCAGGGCGACGTCGAACTACCGAGCTACCGCGGCGACATTATCAATGAGATCGCCTTTGAGGAGTCGGCGCGCCGTCCAGATCCCGAGCGCATGCTGCTGGCCTACAATCAGGCCGCCGCGACGCTCAACCTGCTGCGCGCCTTCGCCCAGGGCGGCTTTGCCGACCTGCACAAGGTGCACCGCTGGAACCTCGAGTTCGTGGCCGACAGCCCCCAGGGCGAGCGCTACGAGGCGCTGGCGTCGCGCATTCAGGAAACCATGGCCTTCATGGCCGCCTGCGGCCTGACCGCCGAGACGGTGCAGCCGCTGCGCGAGACCGACTTCTTCACCAGCCACGAGGCCCTGCTGCTCAACTACGAGCAGGCCCTGACCCGCGTCGACAGCCTGACCGGCGGTTCCTACGACTGCTCGGCCCACATGCTCTGGATCGGCGACCGCACGCGTCAGCTGGACAGCGCGCATGTCGAGTTCCTGCGCGGCGTGGAGAATCCCTTGGGTCTCAAGTGCGGCCCGTCGCTGGATCCCGACGAGCTCTGTAAGCTGATCGAGATCCTGAACCCGGAGAACGACCCCGGCCGTCTGACCCTGATCGCCCGCATGGCGCACGACAAGGTGGAGGAGAAGCTGCCGCCGCTGGTCCGCGCCGTGAAGCGCGAGGGCTTCAATGTCGTCTGGTCCTGCGACCCCATGCACGGCAACACCATCAAGTCCTCGACCGGCTACAAGACGCGGCCCTTCGACCGCATTCTCTCCGAGGTGCGCGGCTTCTTCGCCGTCCACAAGGCCGAGGGCAGCTACGCCGGCGGCGTCCACTTCGAGATGACCGGTCAGGACGTGACGGAGTGTCTGGGCGGCGCCCAGGCGATCGGCGAGGACTCCCTGGCCGACCGCTACCACACGCACTGCGATCCGCGGCTGAACGCCAGCCAGGCGCTGGAGCTCGCCTTCCTGATCGCCGAGCAGCTCAAGGACGAGCGGGACGCCATGGGTCTTGCCAGCGACAAGGTGGTTGCGGCCCAGTAGACTGCTGCCTCTTCAGTGACGCCGAACCGGGAGGGCGCCATGCCGCAGGACGCCGACAGCAAGGTCGAACGCGCCGCTACCGGCGACGCCCAGCCGCGCGCGCCGGAGACATCCTCCGAGCTGGGCGTGTCCTGGCCCGGTTCCGCCCAGGTTCCTCATTGGACCGACCAGTATTTCCGGCGCACCGCCAGGATCGTCGGCGCCTTCGGCGAGGTCCAGGCGACCTATGCGGTCTTCATGCGGCGCCCGGTCATCTCGGCGCCCGCCATCGCGCTGGCCTGGCTGAAGGCGCGCGCCGCGGAGCAGGGCTTCGACCTGGAGATCGACCTGCGCTATCCGGAGGGCAAGTGGGTCGGCGCGGGTGAGCCGATCTTTTACATGACCGGTCCTCTCTCCAAGCTTTCCGAACTGGAGACCCTGCTGCTGATGAAGCTGGGTCCGGCCTGCGTCGCGGCCTACAACGCCTACACCATGTGCGCCGACCTGCCGCGCGTCGCCTTCCTGGCGATGGACGCACGGCACTGCGCCGGGACCGAAATGGCGGAGCTGATGGCCTACGCCGCCAGCGTCGGTTCGGACCGCGCCAAGCGGAAGGTGGGCGCGCTGGGCTTCATCGGAAACGCCACCGACGCGACCGCCCACTACTTCGGACAGGCGGCGGGCAAGGGCACCATGCCCCACGCCTTGGTCGGCTATGCGGGCTCCACGCTCCGCGCCGCCGAGATGTACGACGAAACCTATCCCGACGAGCCCATGACCGTGCTGGTCGACTATTTCGCGCGGGAGATCACGGACAGCCTCGCCGTCTGCCGCCGCTTTCCCGAGCGGGCGGCTGCGGGAACCCTCGCGCTCCGGCTCGATGTGCCCGGTTCGCGCTATCTGGAGGGGCTCGACCCCGCGGCCTCCTACGCCGTGCTGGAGCGGCACGCCCCGCGGTCGATCCGCGGTTACCGCAACGAGGAAGAGCTGCGCTATCTGGTCGGCGCGGGCGTGTCCGCCGCGGGCGTCTGGCGTCTGCGCGAGGTGCTGGACGAGGCGGGCTTCGATAAGGTCAAGATCGTCGGCTCTTCGGGCTTCGGGCCCGCCAAGTGCCGCTTGATGGCCGAGGCCGACGCCCCGCTCGACGTGATCGGAACCGGCAGCTACCTGCCGGCCCGCTGGTCGGAGACCTACGCCACCGCCGACATCGTCGAGTACGACGGCGAGCCGCGCGTGAAGGTCGGCCGCGAGTTCCTGCTCAGGAAATAACTACTCCGCCGGCTGCGTCAGGGGCCGGGTCAGGACCGTCTCGTTTCCCGGTTCGGGTCGCCAGGGGATCATCTGCGCGCAGAGCAGCGACAGCGCGGCGAAAGCAGCGCCCAGCAGGAAGACCGCCGTCGGGCTGACCAGCCATAGATAGCCCAGCAAGACCGGCAGCACGACCGCTGCGATGTGGTTGATGGTGAAGGAGACGGCGGCGGTCGGTGCGATGTCGCGCGGGTCGGCGATCTTCTGGAAGTAGGTCTTGATCGCAATCGCCATGGCGAAGAAGAGGTGGTCGATCACGTAGAGACCCGCCGCCAGCGTGGCGTTCTCGACGAAGGCGTAGGAGGTGAAGACCACGACGAGACCTATGTACTCGACGGTCAGCGCCTTGCGCTCGCCCCAGCGCTGAATCATCCGGCCAATGAAGGGGGCGAGCCATATGTTGGCGGCGTAGTTTATCAGGAAGAGCAGCGTCACGTTGGCCACTGAGTAGCCGAACTTCTCGACCATCATGAACCCGGCGAAGACGATGAAGATCTGCCGCCGCGCGCCGGACAGGAAGGTGAGGGCGTAGTAGAGCCAGTAGCGCTGGCGCAGGATCAGCTTCTTGTGCTGCTCCACCTTGGCCGGCACCAGCGGATAGTAGAACCAGCAGAAGAGCGCGATGGCCGCCGTCAAACCGCCGCCGATCAGGTAGACGGCCTGATAGTTGGCGTCGAAGTAGTCGAAGCCGAGATAGATCAGCGCATAGGCCACCAGCGCGGAGGCGCTGGCCGCCGCCACCACGCGGCCCAGCACCAGGGGCGCGCGGTCCTTGCCCAGCCACTGGAGCGCCAGGCTCTGCTGGATGGTCTCGTTGTAGTGGTAGCCGATCGACATCAGCACCGTGGTGGCGTAGAGCCCCACCACGGTCGGAAAGAAGCCGGTCGCCGCCGTGCCGATGCCCAGGAGCGCCAGCGACATCAGGGCGAAGCGCTGCTCCTTGAAGATCAGCAGCAGAAAGACGGCGGTGAAGGCGAGAAAGCCCGGCACTTCGCGAAGGCTTTGCAGAATGCCGATCTCCGCGCCGGTGAAGGCCGCCTTCTCAATGGCGAAGTTGTTCAGAAGAGCCTGCCAGGTGGCGAAGGAGAGCGGTGCGGCGGCGCCCATCAGCAGCAGCATCGCCTCCGGCGAGCGGATGCCGCGCTGGCGGATGCTTCTGTAGATGCCTATCAATCTCTCGAACATGGACGAAGGGCTTTCGTGGGTCGGCGGCGAGAAGGAACGATCAGAAAATAAGCTTGCGGCGTTTGTCGGTCTATCGGCATTCTGTCAATCGATGCCTTTAAAGCGACAAATTGACTCCCGCTTCCAGAAGACCGGCGACGGCCTTAGTGTGCCGAGCCCCGCGCGGCCTCTCCTGGGCCGTGCGGTGGACTACCAGACCGAGATGCTGATCGACTGGCACCACCATGACTGCGGGCAGGTGCTCTATGCCGCGCGCGGCGTGATCCGCGTGGAGCTTCCCGATGCCCGTTGGCTGGTGCCCCCGCAGCGCGCCGCCTGGATACCGCCGGGCTGGTCCCACCGGGTGCATCAGCATCCCGGCCTGGCCTTCCGGCCGCTCTATCTCGACGCGTCGCTCGTAGGCTTGCCGGACGAAGGCTGCGTTCTGACGGTCTCCCCCTTGCTGCGCGAGATGATCCTGACCTTCCTGTCGCGTGACATGGACTACGCACCCAACTCTCGGCAAAGCCGTCTGGCGCTGGCCTTGATCGACGAGTTGCGCTCGCGCCCTCGCGTGAAGCTGGAACTGGCCCTGCCCGCCGAACGCAGACTTGAGCGCATCGCCCGTGTCTTGCTGGAGGAACCGGCCGATGCCCGCTCCCTCGCCGAATGGGCCCGCGAGGTGGGTGCCAGCCAGCGAACGCTGGAGCGTTTGTTCCGGGCGGAGACGGGCCTCACCTTCCGCGAGTGGCGGCAGCGTCTGCGCCTTCAGGCCGCGCTCTCCCGGCTTGCATCAGGCGAGCCCGTGACCTCGGTCGCCTATGCGGTCGGCTATGAGTCCCCCTCGGCCTTCATCGCCATGTTCGGCAAGGCCATGGGCGAGACGCCGGGCCAATTTATCGCGCGGCAGGCGAAGACTGCTTGAACCCGCCTTGCCGCGGCGCGGCACAGCGCGTAATTAGTCTCCCATGACCGACAAGATCACCATCGCGCTGGCCCAGATGAACCCGAAAGTGGGGGACATCCGGGGGAACGCCGACAAGATCCTGGCGCTGCGCGAAGAGGCGGCGGCAGCGGGCGCCGACTTGCTCCTGACGCCGGAGATGAGCCTTTCGGGCTATCCGCCGGAAGACCTGGTGCTGAAGCCCATGTTCCTGGCGGCCCTGCGTGAAGAGGCCGAGCGCCTGGCTGAAGCAACGGCGGACGGCGGGCCGGGGCTTCTGATCGGCGCGCCCTGGATGGAGATCTGGGCGGAGAACAAGAGCCCGCTGCGCGGCAAGGTCTTCAACGCCACGCTCTTGATGGACGGCGGGCGCATCACGGCGGTGCGCTACAAGCACGATCTGCCGAACTACGGCGTCTTCGATGAGAAGAGGGTTTTCAAGTCCGGACCCTTGCCGGGTCCGGCGGGCTTTCGCGGGCTGCGGCTGGGCCTGATGATCTGCGAGGATTTCTGGACCCCGGACGTGACCGAGTGCCTGGAGGAATCCGGCGCGGAGCTGCTGATCGCGATCAACGCCAGCCCCTTTGAGCAGGACAAGCCCGACCTGCGCCTTCAGCTCGGCGTGGCGCGGGTGACCGAAAGCGGATTGCCGGGCGTCTTCCTGTTCCAGGTCGGCGGTCAGGACGAACTGGTCTTCGACGGCGGCAGCTTCATCCTGAACGGCGACGCCTCGCTCGCCGCGCAGCTTCCGCTCTTCGAGGAGCGGCTGTCGATCACCCGCTGGGAGCGCAACGCCAGCGGCGTTATGGCCTGCGTCGAGGCAGACAAGCAGCAGCCCATCGAAGGCGACGCGGCGGTTTACCGCGCCCTGATGCTGGGCTTGCAGGACTATGTGGAGAAGAGCGGCTTTCCCGGCGTCATCATCGGGCTTTCCGGCGGCATCGATTCCGCGCTATCCGCCGCCGTCGCCGTCGACGCGCTGGGGCCCGAGAGGGTGCTTTGCGTCATGATGCCCTCGCCCTACACCAGCAACGAAAGCCTGGAGGACGCCGCGGGCTGCGCGGAGCTGCTGGGCGTGCGCCTGGAGGAGATCGGCATCGAACCGGCCATGGAGGCCTTCGCTGCCATGCTGGCGCCGGTCTTCGAGGGGCGCGAGGCCGACACGACGGAAGAGAACATCCAGGCCCGCTCGCGCGGCCTGACCCTGATGGCGATCTCCAACAAGCTCGGGCACATGGTGCTGTCGACCGGCAACAAGTCGGAGATGTCGGTCGGCTACGCCACGCTCTACGGCGACATGTGCGGCGGCTACAACGTGCTGAAAGACGTCTACAAGACGCAAGTCTTCCGCCTGGCCCGCTGGCGCAATCAGCAACGCCCCCCAGGCGCCCAGGGTCCGGAAGGCCGCGTCATGCCGGAGCGAATCATCACCAAGCCGCCCTCAGCTGAGTTGAAGCCCGACCAGACCGATCAGGACAGCCTGCCGCCCTATGACGAGTTGGACCGCATCCTGGCCGGCCTGATCGAGCAGGAGGCCGGGGTCGAGGAACTGGTGGGCCAGGGCCATGACCGGGACACGGTGAACCGCATCTGGCGCATGCTGGAGAACGCGGAGTACAAGCGCCGTCAGGCCCCGCCGGGCGTCAAGATCACCCGCCGCTCCTTCGGGCGCGACCGGCGCTATCCCATCGTCAACGCCTTCAAGGGTCCGCGCTGAGGCACGGGAGAGGACGTTCATGAAGCTGCGTTTCGCACCCAGCCCGACCGGGCGCCTGCATGTCGGCAACGCCCGCGTGGCGCTGATCAACTGGCTCTACGCGCGCCAGAACGGCGGGGCCTTCCTGCTGCGCATGGACGACACGGACGAGGAGCGTTCGACGGCGGAGTTCGCGGAGGCGATCGAACGGGACCTCACCTGGCTGGGGCTTGCCTGGGATGCCTTCGCCCGCCAGTCGGAGCGGACCGAGCGCTACGACCTGGCCGCTCAGTCCCTGAAGGCGTCCGGGCGGCTCTATCCCTGCTACGAGACCGCCGACGAGCTTTCCCTGAAGCGCAAGGCGCAGCTCAGCGCCGGGCGTCCGCCGCTCTACGACCGGGCCGCTCTCAATCTTTCGGAAGAAAAGCGCAGGGCCTATGAGGCCGAAGGCCGCCGCCCGCACTGGCGCTTCAAGCTGGAGCATGCGGCAATCGACTGGGACGACCTGGTGCGCGGCCCGCAGCACTTCGAGGGCGACAAGCTCTCCGACCCCGTTCTGATCCGCGAGGACGGCCGCCCGCTCTATACGCTTTCCTCGGTCGTGGACGACGCGGAACTGGGCGTGACCCACGTCCTGCGCGGCGAGGACCACGTGGCCAACACCGCCGTGCAGGTCCAGCTGTTCGAGGCGCTGGGCGCCGAGGTTCCCACCTTCGGGCATCTTCCGCTTCTGACCGACGCCGAGGGCAAGGGGCTTTCCAAGCGCCTGGGCAGCCTCAGCCTGGAGGCGCTGCGCGCCGAGGGGCTGGAGCCCATGACTCTCAACGCCTACCTCGCCGCGCTCGGCACCTCCGAGCATGCCGAACCAGCGCTGGATCTTGCCGAACTGGTCGCCCGCTTCGACCTTTCCCGCTATGGCCGCGCCGCGCCTAAGTTCGATCCGGCGGAC
>JARRJC010000056.1 GCA_037379885.1 Limibacillus sp. | reverse complement strand
CATTCGCGGTACTTTTCTGCTGACCGCCTGCCAGAGCGGGTGATCCGCTTTCAGCGTCCGGCGGCGGGGCCGATCCCGCTGGTGGTCTCCGAAGGCTTGAGCGGACCGCTGGCCGCGGCTAGGGAGAATCTGACTTCGGGTCTCCGCCCGGACGGACAGCCGGCCTTCGAAGTCTGGCGCTCGGGCGCGGACCTGGAGGCGCTGGCCGAGGCCTACCGTCCAGGCGGCCCGGCGGTGCCGGACCGGCCCCACATCCTGGTCGCGCAGATGGCGGCGGAGCGGCCGGACCGGCTGTAAGTTTGGCCCAACTACCTCTTCGCCAAGGACAACCGGGACCCCGATCTCTCGCACTTCGCGCGGCAGGGCTGCGCGGCCTACAGGGCGCCCTTGCCCGGCGGCGGGGTGCCCCTGGCCGCCGTGGTGGTGGACGAGGCCTTGCCGCCGCATGAGAAGGAGGCCTGCCTGACCCTGGGGCTCGCCCGCGCCCTCGGGCTCAACGTACGCGAAGGGCGGGATTTCCCCGCTCTGACGCTGGAGGCGGCGGACAAGGAGCGCCTGCGCCTGCTGCTGGAGCTGCTCTACCACCCGGCGGTCAAGCCCGGCATGACCCGCAGCGAGCTGGATACCGCCCTGGCGGGCGCGGGCGTCATCGCCACGCCCGAGCCGGTGCGCTAACCGGTCGCTCCCTACACGTTCAAGAGCAGGTGTTCGCGCTCCCAGGAGGAGATGACCCGCTGGTAGGCGTCCAGCTCGTCGTTCTTCACCGAGGTGACGGCGGCCACGAAGTCCTCGCCCAGGATCTGCTTCACCGGACGGCTGCCGTTCATCTTGTAGAGCGCATCGTAGAGCGTGCGCGGCAGCGTGTGGGCCAGGCGGTAGGCGCTGCCCTCGATGGGCCGCGTGGGCTCCAGCTCTTCGGTCATGCCCAGATAGCCGCAGGCAAGCGTGGCGGCGATGGCCAGATAGGGATTGGCGTCCGCGCCGGCGACCCGGTTCTCGACGCGCCGCGCCGCCGGGCTCGACACCGGAACGCGCAGGCCCACCGTGCGGTTGTCCAGCGCCCAGTGGGTGTTGATCGGTGCGTCCGCGCCGGGCCGCAGGCGGCGGTAGGAGTTCACGTTCGGCGCCAGCAGCGGCATGACCGCGGGCAGGTAGCGCTGCAGCCCGGCGATGTAGGCGAGGAACAGCTCGGTGTTCTCGCCCTTCTTGTCGGCGAAGAGGTTCTTGCCCGACTTGCTGTCGATCACCGACTGGTGGATGTGCATGGAACTGCCGGGCTCGCCTTCCATGGGCTTTGCCATGAAGGTGGCGTAGACCCGGTGGCGGTGACCCGCCTCGCGCACCGTCCGCTTGAACAGGAAGGTCTGGTCGGCCAGGTCCATGGGGTCGCCGTGGTTGAAGTTCATCTCCATCTGTGCGGCGCCGGCTTCATGCGTCAGCGTGTCGATGTCGATGCCCTGGGCCTCGCAGAAGTCGTAGACCTCCTCGAACAGCGGGTCGAACTCGTTGACCGCGTCCACGCCGTAGGCCTGACGCGAGGTCTCGCGCCGCCCGTTGCGCCCGATGGGCGGGATCAGGGGGTAGTCGGCGTCGGTGTTGACCTCGACCAGATAGAACTCCAGCTCCGGGGCCACGATGGGCGTCCAGCCGCGCTCGGCATAGAGCGCCAGGATCCGGCGCAGCACGCGGCGCGAGGCGATCTCCACCGGGCTTTCGTCGTCCAGGTGATAGGCATCGGCGATGACCTGGGCCGTCGGCTCCTCGTACCAGGGCACGATGCGGATGGAGCTCGGGTCGGGGCGCAGGTAGACGTCGCCCGCCGCCGGGTTGGTGCCGCCATCATCGTCGGGGTAGTCGCCGGTCACGGTCTGGATATAGATCTGCTCGGGGATTCGCAGGCCGTTCTCGCCCATTCCCTTGAGGAACTTCGCAGCGGGCAGGATCTTGCCGCGCGCGATGCCCGCCATATCCGGCAGCAGGCACTCGACCTCTTCGATGTTGTTTTCGCGTATGAAGGTTTGCAGGGCCTCTACGGCCTTGTCGCTGGACATGATAAGTCTCTCGAATCGCTTCTAATCTGGTGATTATGGCCTCTGGCTCCGGAGGGAGCGAGAGGGAAAAGAACCTAGTGAGCCTTGGCCTTGGTAAGAAACTGCGCTATCGCTATCACGCCGGCCTGAGGGTGGCAAGCAAAGGCGGCTTTTCCCGCCGATTCCGGGCAGCAGGGAAGGCCGAGTAGAAGGCCGATCCGGCCCAACCGGACCAAGAGGTGAGAAGCCGTGACCCGCGCCCAGTTCGTAGATTCCTATTACAAGGCCACCGCGAATTCTTCGCCCGAACGCCCCGCCCTCAAGGGTGCGGTCAGCGCCGATGTCTGCGTGGTCGGCGGTGGTTTCACCGGCGTCTCCACCGCGCTGAACCTGGCCGAGAAGGGTTATTCGGTCGTGCTGCTGGAGGCCGAGCGCATCGGCTGGGGCGCCTCCGGGCGCAACGGCGGGCATGTCGGCACCGGCTTCGCCTCCGGGCAGGAGAAGATCGAGAAGTGGGTCGGCAAGGCGGACTCCAAGAAGCTCTGGGACTGCTGCGAGGAGGCAAAGCAGATCATCCGCGATCGGGTGGAAAAGCATGCCATCGCCTGTGATCTCAAGTGGGGCTACCTGCATGCCGCCCCCAAGCCCCGCCACCTGGAGGACCTGCGCGAGGAGCAGGCCCACTGGGCCGAGTACGGCTATGAGAGGGGCGTGCGGCTGGTCGAGGGCGAGGAGCTGCGCCAGCACTGCAACTCCGAACACTACGCGGGCGGTCTGCTGGACGACGGCGCCGGGCAGATCCATCCGCTCAACTACTGCCTGGGTCTGGCGGAGGCGGCGGAGGCGGCGGGTGCGAAACTGCACGACGACAGCCGCGTGACCTCGATCGAGGAAGGCCCCAAGGTCCGGGTCAAGACGGAAGAGGGCGAGGTGACGGCCGACTTCCTGGTGCTGGCCTGCAACGCCTATATCGGCGGGCTGGTTCCCAAGATCCGCAGGAAGGTCATGCCGGTCGGCACCTACATCGGCGCGACCGCCCCGCTGAGCGAGGAGGAGGCGAAAAGCCTGATCCCGAACGACATCGCGGTCGCGGACTCCTACTTCGTGCTGAACTACTTCCAGCTTTCCGCCGACCGGCGGCTGCTGTTCGGCGGCGGGGTCAGCTATTCCACCATGATGGTGCCCGCGGCCCTGAACGCGGAGTTGCAGAGCAAGATGACGCGCATCTTCCCGCAGATGGCGGGGCGTCCCTTCGACTACCTCTGGGGCGGTTTCGTCGGCATCACCGTGGAGCGCACGCCCCACCTGGGCCGCTTGGGCGGGCACGATAACATCTTCTTCGCGCAGGGTTTCTCCGGCCAGGGCGTGGCGCTGACCGGGGTCGTGGGAAAGATCCTGGCCGAGGCGGTGGCCGGTCAGGCCGAACGCCTGGACCTCTTCGCCAAGCTGCCGCACCAGACCTTCCCCGGCGGCCGCCTCCTGCGCACGCCCTCCCTGGTGCTGGCCATGACCTGGTTCAGGCTCAAGGACATGCTGCCCTGATCACAGGGTTCAGTACGCCTCAGTACGAAATACCCAGGTATTCCTCAGGTGCGGTGAAGTCGAGGCCGTGGGCGTCGGCGACGGCTTTGTAGGTGACCTTGCCCTCGGCGACGTTGAGGCCCTGGCGCAGGTGCGGGTCTTCGGCCAGTGCCTGACGGGTGCCCTTGTTGGCGAGCGCCAGGGTGAAGGGCAGGGTGGCGTTGTTCAGCGCCAGGGTCGAGGTGCGCGCGACCGCGCCCGGCATGTTGGTGACGCAGTAGTGGACGCAGCCTTCCTCCACGTAGGTCGGCTCGGAATGGCTGGTGGGCCTGGAGGTCTCGAAACAGCCGCCCTGGTCGATGGCGATGTCGACGAGGACCGAGCCGGGGCGCATGGCCTTCACCATGTCGCGCGTCACCAGCTTGGGCGCGGCGGCGCCCGGCACCAGCACCGACCCGATCACGAGGTCGGCGTTCATCACGTGCTGCTCGATGGCGTCCACCGTCGAATAGATGGTGTTCAGCATGGAGCCGAAGCGCGTGTCGAGCGCATAGAGCTGGGCCAGGTTCCGGTCGATGACCGTGACGTGGGCCTCAAGCCCCATGGCCATGCGCGCGGCGTTGGTGCCGGCGACGCCGCCGCCGATCACCACGACCTTGGCCGCGGCCACGCCCGGCACGCCGCCGAGCAGCAGGCCCGAGCCGCCCTGTTCCTTCTCCAGGCAGTGCGCGCCGACCTGGATCGACATGCGGCCGGCCACCTCGCTCATGGGCGAGAGCAGGGGCAGGCGCCCGTGGCGGTCGGTCACGGTCTCATAGGCGATGGCGATGCAGCCGGAATCGATCAGACCCTCGGTCTGGGGCAGGTCGGGAGCCAGATGCAGGTAGGTGAAGAGCAACTGGCCCTCGCGCAGCAGCTTGTACTCGCTCGCCTGCGGTTCCTTGACCTTCACGATCATCTCGGACTTTTCGAAGACCGCCTCCGGCGAGCCCGCGACCTCCGCGCCAATGGCGCGGTAGGCGTCGTCGTCGAATCCGATGCCGGCCCCGGCGCCGGTCTCCACCAGCACCTTATGACCATGGTGGATCAGCTCCCGCGCGGAGCTGGGCGTCAGGCCGACGCGGTACTCATGATTCTTGATCTCCTTCGGCACGCCGACGAGCATGATGCTGTTTCCTCCGATCGCTTTAGTCTCTTTTGATTCCCGGCGGCCCGCCGCTCGTTTGCCGGCGGCGGGCTCGTCTTCTCTATTGCTTGCCTCGAGGGTGTTAGTCGACGGTCTCCAGCACCTTGCGGATGGTGTCGAAGATCTGGTCGATCTGGCTCTTCTCGATCACCAGCGGCGGGGAGAGGGCGATGATGTCGCCGGTGAAGCGGACCATCACCCCTTCCTCGTAGCAGCGGCGGAAGACCTCGTAGGCGCGCTTGGTGGGCGCTCCCTCACGCGGTTGCAGCTCGATCGCGCCGATCAGGCCGATGTTGCGCAGGTCGATGACGTGGCGCGCGCCCTTGAGGCTGTGCACCGCATCCTCCCAGTAGGGCGCCAGCTCGGCGGCGCGCTGGAACAGACCCTCTTCCTTGTAGATCTCAAGCGTCGCGAGCGCGGCGGCGCTGGCGACCGGATGGGCCGAATAGGTGTAGCCGTGGAACAGCTCGATGGTGTTCCCGGTGTCGTCCGCCCAGTCCATGAAGGCGTCGTAAATGCCCTTGCGGCAGATCACGGCGCCCATGGGGATGGTGCCGCTGGTCAGGCCCTTGGCGCAGGTGATGATGTCCGGCTTCACGCCGAAATGCTCGGTCGCAAAGGAGGAGCCGAGGCGCCCGAATCCGGTGATCACCTCATCGAAGATCAAGAGAATGCCGTGTTTGTCGCAGATCTCGCGCAGGCGTTGCAGATAGCCCTGGGGCGGGATCAGCACGCCGGTCGAACCGGCCACCGGCTCCACGATAACGGCGGCGATGGTCGAGGCGTCGTGCAGGGCGACGATGCGCTCCAGCTCGTCGGCCAGATGCGCGCCCCACTCGGGCTGTCCCTTGGAATAGGCCTGCTTCTCCAGATTGAAGGTGTGCGGCAGGTGGTCCACGCCGTTGATCAGCGGACCCCAGAACATGCGGTTCTTGACGATGCCGCCGACGGAGATGCCGCCGAAACCGACACCGTGGTAGCCGCGCTCGCGCCCGATCAGGCGGGTGCGCGCGGCGTCGCCCTTAACGCGGTGATAGGCGAGCGCGATCTTGAGCGCGGAGTCGACCGCCTCGGACCCGGAGTTGGTGAAGAAGACGTGGTCGTAGTCGTTGGGCAGCAGCGAGGTCAGGCGGCTCGCCAGTTCGAAGGGCAGCGGATGGCTGACCTGGAAGGAGGGGGCGTAGTCCAGATGCTGGATCGCCGCCTGCACCGCCTCCACGATCTTCTTGCGGCCATGACCGGCGTTGCAGCACCAGAGCCCGGCGGTGCCGTCCAGGACCTTCTGGCCGGTGACCGTCGTGTAGTGCATGTCCTTGGCGGAGGCCAGCAGCATGGGATCCTTCTTGAACTGCCGGTTCCAGGTGAAGGGCATCCAGAAGGGCTCGAGGTTGTTCGGGGCGCTATCGAAATCGCCGAGGCCGGAGGGCAACTCCATGACGGGTCTCCATCATCGCTGTGCGGTTTGTCGGATCACTTGGTCAGGCACCTTACTGAGGCCTAAGAAAATTGACAATAGAGAGTTCTCCGGTGGATAAATAACCCGAAACGTCAAATATATTTAACAAGTGAGCGGCGATGCCCGACAGCCTACCTGTTTCCGACGAACCCGCTTTCGACCTCGGCCAGCGTTTGAAGACCCTGCGACAGCTCCACGGCCTGTCGCAGCGCGAGCTCGCCAAGCGAGCGGGCGTCTCCAATGCGCAGATATCGCTGATCGAACAGAACCGCTCCTCGCCGTCGGTCGGCATGCTGAAGAAGGTGCTGGACGGGATTCCCATTTCCCTCTCGGAGTTCTTCGCTTGGCAGGAGACGACGCGAGAGAAGGTCTTCTTCGCCGCTGACGAGCTGGTCGAGATCGCCGGCGGGCGGATTTCCTACAAGCAGGTGGGGCAGGACCTCTCGGGCCGCGCCCTTCAGGTGCTGCTGGAGCGCTATGCGCCCGGCGCGGATACCGGCGAGTCGCTGCTGCGTCACGAGGCGGAAGAGGCCGGCGTGGTGGTGAGCGGGGAACTGGAGGTGACGGTCGGCGACCAGCGCCGCGTGCTGAAGGCGGGCGAGGCCTACTACTTCGATTCGCGGCTGCCGCACCGCTTCCGCAATAGCGGCAAGGAAGAGACCAAGGTTGTCTCGGCCTGCACGCCGCCCAGCTTCTGACGAGGCTCCAGCCCGAAGAAAAGGGGCGCCGTCGGACCGGGGGAGGGGAATGTCCTCGGGCGCCCCCAACCGGCCCCTATGTAAAAGGTAAGGGCCGCAGGTTTGATGCTGGTGGGTGCTTAGTTGGCGCTCTCTTCTTTCTTCTTGTCGTGCCAAGCCTTCATGGCGGCGCGGGCTTCCTCGTGGGTCACCTGGCCGTTGCCGTCGCCATCCATCATGGCGAAGCGCTCGGCGGCGTGGGCGCGCACTTCTTCCTGGGTCACCATGCCGTCGCCGTTGCTGTCAAAGCGCGCCATGCGCTCCAGTGCGGCGGCCTCGGCCTCTTCGAGAGAGATGCCGCCGCTGGCGTCGGCGTCGATGCGCTGGAACATGCCGTGGCCCCCGTGGCGGCCGTCGTGGTTACCGCTGCGGTAGCCGTCTTCATGGGCGATCGCGGTGGCGACGCCAAGGCCGCTTGCCAGGAGGACGCCCGCCGCGCCCAGGGAGAGGAGGGTTTTATTCTTCATGCGTCTAAAGCTCCGTAATTTGAGGTCTCAAGAATGGTGGCTTGCAGGGGTAACCGCGCCTTCTTGAAAGCTGTTACGGAGCGGAGCCGGGCTTTATCCCCGGCCGAGCAGTTCATAGAGGCAGATCGCCGTCGCGTTGGAGACGTTGAGCTGATCGATGGGCGGCAGGGTCGGCAGGCGCACCAGAAGGTCGCAGGTCTCGCGCGTCTTCTGGCGCAGGCCCTTGCCCTCGGCGCCCATGACCAGACAGACCGCGCGCTCCTTGGGCAGACTGGATAGCGGTTGTGCCGCCTCACCAGCGAGTCCGATGCAGAGGAAGCCCTTTTCCTTTAAGTCCTCCAGCGCGCGCGAGAGGTTGGTCTCGCGCAGGATCGGCAGATGCTCCAGCGCGCCGGAGGCGGTCTTGGCGAGCACGCCGGTCTCGGCCGGAGAGTGGCGGCGGGTCAAGAGCAGGGCCCCGGCGCCGAAGGCCACGGCGGAGCGGATCACCGCGCCGACGTTGTGGGGATCGGTCACCTGATCGAGCGCGATCACCACCTGACGCCGTTCCTTCGAGGGCGTCCAATCCCTGAGCGACTGGTCGGGCAGCGGTTCGGACAGCAGGGCCAGACCCTGGTGCACCGCGCCTTCCGGCAGCAGCTTGTCGATGTCGCGCCGGTGCATCTCCTCCAGCGGCAGGGACAGGCTCTGAAGCTGGGGCCCGATCTCCTCGGCGAGGCGGCGGGCGGCCTCCGGCGTCGCGATGAAACGGCGCTTCCGGCGCTCCGGGTTGGCGAGGGCGGCGACCACGGCGTGCTGGCCGTAGATCCAGAGCTCGTCCGGCGCCTCGACCGGGCGGGTGCGGCCGTGGTGGCCGACGCGATCTCCCTTATAGGGGTTTCCGCCTTTGATCGGCGGCCTGTTGGGCTTGCGTGGCGGCATCGGGAAGCCTACTCTTTTTCCATGAGAGAAACCGGTTTCGCACGAGCCGCCCCCGGGCGGCAAGCGCGGAAGCCGGTCCTTCGCGTTTTTTCGCAGGTTCATCATTGACAGGCGGCGCGAAATCACCATAGTTCGCACTCCGTGACGCCTCGGCGGTTTTGGGCCAATCGAGGAGGGGTGCCCGAGTGGTTAAAGGGGACGGACTGTAAATCCGTTGGCTTCGCCTACGTTGGTTCAAATCCAACCCCCTCCACCACCCAGATCCCGGCGCGTTTCGGAAAATGGGCGGGTGTAGCTCAATGGTAGAGCACCAGCCTTCCAAGCTGGCTGTGTGGGTTCGATTCCCATCACCCGCTCCAAGACGAGGCGCCCTCGACCGCAGCGCCCTTCCCCCGGACGACAGGGGCGGGCCGCAGCAGCTGGGGCGCGAAGTTATGCAACTGACCCGGCGATCCCTGATTTAGAGGGACCCGCAAGAAGGACATGAAGGGCCATGGCGAAGAGTAAGTTTGAGCGCACGAAGCCTCACGTGAACATCGGCACGATTGGTCACGTTGACCACGGCAAGACGTCTTTGACGGCGGCGATCACGAAGGTTTTGGCGGAGACCGGGGGCGCGAGCTTCACGGCCTACGACATGATCGACAAGGCGCCGGAGGAGAAGGCGCGCGGGATCACGATTTCGACGGCTCACGTTGAGTATGAGACGGCGAACCGTCACTACGCGCACGTGGACTGCCCGGGTCACGCGGACTATGTGAAGAACATGATCACGGGCGCTGCGCAGATGGACGGCGCGATCCTGGTTGTGTCCGCCGCCGACGGCCCGATGCCTCAGACCCGCGAGCATATTCTGCTGGCGCGCCAGGTTGGCGTTCCTGCGATTGTTGTGTTCCTGAACAAGTGCGACATGGTCGACGACGAGGAGCTTTTGGAGCTGGTCGAGCTTGAGGTTCGCGAGCTTCTGTCCTCTTACGACTTCCCGGGCGACGACATTCCCATCGTGAAGGGTTCGGCGCTGGTGGCTCTTGAGGACGGCGATGCGAAGCTTGGCAAGGATGCGATCACCGAGCTGATGGCTGCGGTGGACGACTACATTCCGGCGCCCGAGCGTCCGAAGGACAAGCCGTTCCTGATGCCGATCGAGGACGTGTTCTCGATTTCCGGCCGCGGCACGGTTGTGACGGGCCGCGTGGAGCGCGGTATCGTGAAGGTCGGCGAGGAAGTTGAGATCGTCGGCATCCGCGACACGCAGAAGACGACGGTCACGGGCGTTGAGATGTTCCGCAAGCTTCTGGACCAGGGCGAGGCGGGCGACAACATCGGCGCGCTGCTGCGCGGTGTTGGCCGTGAGGACGTTGAGCGCGGTCAGGTTCTGGCCAAGCCGGGTTCGATCACGCCGCACACGAAGTTCAAGGCCGAGGCCTACATCCTGACCAAGGAAGAGGGTGGCCGCCACACGCCGTTCTTCACGAACTACCGTCCGCAGTTCTACTTCCGGACGACGGACGTGACGGGTGTCGTGACGCTGCCCGAGGGCACGGAGATGGTCATGCCGGGCGACAACGTCGCCATGGAGGTCGAGCTGATCGCCCCCATCGCCATGGACGAGGGCCTGCGCTTCGCCATCCGCGAAGGCGGACGCACCGTCGGCGCCGGCGTCGTCTCCTCGATCGTGCAGTAA
>JARRJC010000055.1 GCA_037379885.1 Limibacillus sp. | reverse complement strand
GCCGAAGAGGGCTGCGTGTTGGAGCGACCAGTTTGGGGGCGTTTGCCAATTCGTCTCTGCAAACTGGTGCTGAATGTAAAATAGCCAGACGCCCGCCGCCGCTGCCAAAAGGACTATCGGCAGGTTCACCATCAAGAAAGCGTTGGGTCCCATGATCCAAAGAAGCATCGCTGCAACTCCCGCGATGGCCGCGTTAGTCCCCATGGTGCTCACCCAAGGGCGAATTCCTTTGCGCATCAACCCAATAGGCAATCGATGCTTCAACAAGAACAGGTAAGTGGGCCCTAGACCGAAAAGGACCAGCGGGTGCCGGTAGAGGCGGTATCTCAGTCGCCCGAAATAGCCCAGGGATCGGTACTCCGCCACCGTTAGGGTGTCGATGTCGCCGACGCCTCGATGGCTCAAGTTGCCGGACGCTGCATGGTGTTGCGAGTGCTGCTGGCGCCAGAAGTCATAGGGCGTCATCGTCACCACGCCCAAAAGTCGGCCTACCCAGTCGTTGGCTCGGCGGCTCTTCAAGAAGGCGCCATGCCCGCAATCATGTTGGATCATGAACAGGCGAACGAGAAAGAGAGCTGCTGGGATCGTGAGCAAAAGGACCACCCACCGGTAGCCGAGCGTATGGAGGTGCCAAGCGGCGGTCCAGATTGCTAGCAAAGGCAGGATTGTTACGATCAACTCCAGAAGGGCGCGCGCCTTCGATGGTTCGCGATAGTGTCGGAGTTGAAGGCAAAGACTTTTAATGTCGAGGTCCCCGCTGAACGCGAACCGATTCTGTTCAGCGCTCAAACACTGGACTCCTAACTGGACATTTCGGACGACGAGATTCCTTCTAGCGGGGAATCAAGGCCATTTGAGGGCCGTCGTTCGTGAGTGACGCCAAAACTCAGAGCATCAAAGGGAAATTTGGTAGCGGGGGAGGGATTCGAACCCCCGACACGCGGATTATGATTCCGCTGCTCTAACCGACTGAGCTACCCCGCCACCGGATCAGGAGTGCCGCGTATTTAGGCGGATGGGACGGGGCTGTCAAGCGCGGCTGCGGCGCGGAGGTCACGACAGGCCCTTTGCGCCCCGTCAGCGAGAGCGGCGGGCCTCAGACCCCCGCCTTGCGGGGCCCGAAGATCAGCCAGGCGATGAAGCCCAGGAAGGGGAAGATCAGCAGCACGACTATCCAGATCACCTTGCCGCCCATGGAGGCCGCCGACTGCACCGTGTGAATGCCCGCCCAGACGACCAGCGCCAGCCAGATCAGGCCGAAAAGGCCAACTTCCAAACCCATCATCATGCTCCTATCCTAGCTCTCTTTCGATTTCAATCGCTCAGCAGCGAGGCCACCTTCATGGCCACGCCCTTGGAGCCCTCGACCTTCAGCTTGCCCATCATGAAGGCCATGGTGGGGTCGAGCGTGCCGGCCAGCAGTTTCTCGGCGTTCTCGGCGCTGACTTTCAGCACCGTATCCGCCTCTCCGCCGGCCGAGGTCTCGACCACCGCCGGGCTCTCCGTACCATCCCACCAGAGCTCGCCCAGACCTTCCAGGTCGAAAAGCACCTTATAGCCGAGCGGCGGGTTGAGAGCGGCGGTTTCGCGCAAGCGCGCGGCGAGTTGATCCAGATCCATCCTGTCTCGTTCCAATCCTGCTTCCGGGCAGCCTTTTGCGTCAGGCCGCGGCGCGGGCCTGTTCGCTGCCGGTGATCCATCCGCCGCCCAGCACGCGGCTGCCGTCATAGAGCACGGCGGCCTGACCGGGCGCAATGCCGTACTGCGGCTCTTCCAGCGCCACCAGAGCTTCGCCGCCGCCGGTGACGAAGACCCGCGCATCGGCGGGCTTCTGGGCCGAGCGCAGCTTGACCTGACAGGCGCGCCCCTCCGGCCCCGGCAAGGCGCCGCCCAGCCAGTTCAGCTCCTTCACGAAGACGCGGTCGCGCGCTAGCGCCTGCTTGGGGCCGACCACCACCTGCTTTGCCTCGGCGTCGATGGCGACCACGTAGAAGGGCTCCTCCACGCCGCCGATGCCCAGTCCCCGGCGCTGGCCGATGGTGTAGTTGATGACGCCCTCGTGGCGGCCCAGCACCCGGCCCTCCAGGTCGACGATCTCGCCGGGGTCCAGCGCGCCGGGGCGCAGCTTCTCCACGACGCGGGCGTAGGAGCCGCCCGGCACGAAGCAGATGTCCTGGCTGTCCGGCTTGTCCGCCACCGGCAGCGCCAGCTCCTCGGCCAGACGGCGCGTCTCGCTCTTGGGCAGCGAGCCCAGCGGGAAGCGCAGGAAATCCAGCTGCTCGGGCGTGGTGGCGAAAAGGAAGTAGCTCTGGTCGCGCCCGCTCTCCTCCGCGCCGTGCAGCTCGGCGCCCTCGGCACCCACGACCCGGCGCACGTAGTGGCCGGTCGCCAGCACGTCGGCGCCCAGTTCCTTGGCCGTCGAAAGCAGGTCGCGGAACTTCACAGTCTGATTGCAGCGCACGCAGGGGATGGGCGTCTCGCCGCGCAGGTAGCTGTCGGCGAAGTCCTCCACCACCGCCTCGGAAAAGCGGCTTTCGTAGTCCAGCACGTAGTGGGGAAAGCCCATGGCGTCGGCCACGCGGCGCGCGTCGTAGATGTCCTGGCCCGCGCAGCAGGCGCCCTTGCGCGCCAGCGTTGCGCCCTGGTCATAGAGCTGCAGCGTGATGCCGATCACCTCGTAGCCCTCGCGCTTCAAGAGCGCGGCGGTCACGGAGGAGTCGACCCCACCCGACATGGCCACCACCACGCGCGTCTCCGCGGGCGCCTTCGGGAGGCCCAAGCTGTTCATCGGCTCTGCGTTCATGGCCGGGAATATAGGGATGGCGGCGGCAAAACGAAAGCCGAAGCTAAAGCGCCTTCACCGTCTCGAGGAAGTTCTTGTAGATGCCCGGCCGGTCCGAAAGGCCGAGGGAGGCGGAGAAGTGGCCCTGCTCCGTCACGCTCAGGTTCTTGTCCGGCACCTTCCAGCGCTTGGCCAGCGCCAGACCGTCGTCGATCGGCATCAGTTCGTCGTGGCGGCCCAGCAACATGAAAAGCCGGCTCGGCGGCAGGGGCGGCGCTTCCTGGGGCTCGGCGAAGAAGCGGTAGGGCGCCAGCGTCTCCTCGCTCCAGCCGCACTCGGCCATTTTCTGAGGGATGCCCAGTTCGCGGGCAAGCCGCCCGCCGATCTCCAGCGATCCGGCGCGTCCGCTCACCACCAACAGCATCAGGGCGTCCGGACGGAAGGCCTCCGGCCAGTGGTTGGCGGCGGTGCCGAGCCGCTGGCTGGTCAGTCCGCCAAGGCTGAGGCCGAGTTGCGCCACCGGCCCGCCGCCCTCGCCACGCGCCCAGGCGATCAGCTGCCCGGCTTCGCGCAGGTGGCTGGTGATGTAGGTCAGAAAGCCGAGCGGCCCCCAGCTCAAGACCGGCTCCCCGCCGAAGTAACCGGAGAGTCTTCGCCGCCCGTGCCAGGGTCCCTCGGGCCGGATGACCCGGAACCCCCGGTCCACGGCCAGCGACACCGCATCCTCGAAGCCGACCCACATCTCGGTCTCCATGGCGATGCCGTGGAGGAAAAGCAGGGTCGGCGGGTCCTTGGCGTCCTCCGGCTCGATGACGTGGGCCCAGAGCGGCTTGGCTTGCGCGTCTGCGCCCTGTGCACCAACCTCCTTCGATCCGGGCGCGCGCAGCCAGCGGTGCCGCCGCCCGCGCTCGACGAACCCATGGGACTCCTCGAAGACCGGGAGGTCGACGGCCGGATCGAGCAACGCCTCCGGCTTGTCCAGGTAGGGACCGAAGCGCCGCTCCACCTGCTCCGGCGGGGCCACGTTCCAGTTGAGCCCGGGCGTGCGGCCCAGGAGCTTCAGCGGCAGAAAGTAGGAGCGCGAGGCGGAAAAGGCGTCGGCGGCCTTCAGGCGCGCGGCTTGCCGCTTGGCAAGCACCGGTCCTTCGGGCGGCTTCTCGGCGAAGAAGGCCTTGCGCCAGTTCGCCTCCTCGGCCCGGTAGGTCTCCGCCGCCTCCCTCGCGGAGGACAGCATCCAGTCCGTACCGCGCTCCACCACAGCGGCGTTCTCAAGAAAGCTGGGGAGGGTAGCGGGCAGACGCTCCAGAAAAGCAGCGCTGTCGTAGCCGCAGTCCTCCGCCAGCGCCCAGGCGCGCGACAGGGGAAAGTAGACATCGACGATGGTCCTGAAGGAAAGGCTGTCCAGCCAGGGACGGAAGACATAGGGCTCGATCGCCTCGCTACCGCGCAAGAGGCCCAACGCCTTTTCGACCTGACTGCGCATGGGCTCACCCCTCTTTTTACGACCCCGTCTCTCCGCCCGACTATAGCAAGACAGATTGCGGGGAAGGAAAGACCCAGTTTGCGCCTACTCGCCGCCTGCTCTGGCCTTCTGGCTGGCGGTCTGCCTGTGGCTTAGTCGAGCAGCATGTTCCTGGTTTCGTTCGGCAGATTGACGGTCAGCCCGTCGAGCTCGTCGCTCATGATGATCTGACAGCCGAGACGCGAGGTCGCCGAGAGGCCGAAGGCGAGGTCCAGCATGTCCTCTTCGTCTTCGGAGGCCTCTTCCAGTTTCTCGAACCAGGAGTCCTCCACGATCACATGACAGGTCGAACAGGCGAGCGAGCCTTCGCAGGCGCCTTCGATGTCGATGTTGTTACGGTGCGCGATCTCCAGCACGGAGAGGCCGTTGGGGGCCTCGACTTCCTTGCGGGTTCCGTCCCGTTCGATGAAGACCATTTTCGGCATGGTTTCGCCAGCTCCTCTTAGTTCTTCTGCTTCATCCGTTCTTCAGGCCGCGCCCTTTGCGCGCTCGCGCAGCCGCGCGATGCCGTCGGCCAGCGCCTCCACGGCAAAATCGACCTCCGCCTCGCTGGTGAAACGGCCCAGTGCAAGGCGGAAGCACTGCCGCGCCTCGGCCTCGCTCAAGCCCAGCGCGCGCAGCACGTAGGAAGGCTCCACCGCAGCCGACGAACAGGCCGACCCGGTGGAAAAGCTGATCTCCGGCACGGCCTTCAACAGCTCCTGGGCATCCACGCCTTCAACCCTGAGATTGAGGTTGCCGGCGACGCGCGCCTTCAGGCTGCCGTTGATGCCGATCCCGGAAACGCGCGCGGTTAGACCATCCAAAAGGCGTTTTCGCAAGGCTGAAATCCGGCGTTCGTCGGCGACGCGCTCTTCGCCCGCCAGACGGCAGGCCTCACCGAAGCCCACGACCAGCGGCGCGGGCAAGGTGCCGGAGCGAAGGCCCCGCTCCTGCCCGCCGCCATCCATCAGCGGCTCGACGCGCGCGCGCGGCCTGCGGCGCAGATAGAGCGCGCCGATTCCCTTGGGTCCATAGACCTTGTGCCCGGAGAGGGACAAGAGGTCGACCTGCATCTCCTCCACGTCCAGGGCGATCTTCCCGGCGGCCTGCGCGGCGTCGCTGTGAAAGAGCGCGCCCGCCGCGCGGCAGAGCCGGCCGATTTCGGCCAGGGGCTGAATCACCCCGATCTCGTTGTTGACCGCCATGACGGAGACCAGGGCGGTCTTGTCGTCCAGCGCGTCCTCCAAACGGTTGAGGTCGAGCAGCCCGTCCTCTTGGACCGGCAGAACCGTCAGGCGCATCCCTTCGGACTGAAGCCGCTTCATGGATTCCAGCACGCACTTGTGCTCGGTCTCCAGCGTGATCACGTGATCCTTGCCCTTGTGCTCCCGCGCGAACCGCGCCGCACCCTTGATGGCGAGGTTGTTGGCCTCGGTCGCGCCGGAGGTGAAGATCACCTCGCGCGGCTCCGCGCCGATCAGCTGGGCCACCTGTCCGCGCGCCACTTCGGTCGCCTCGGCCACCGCGCGGCCCGCGGCATGCTCGACCGAATGGGGATTGGCGAAGTGCTCGGTGAAGTACGGCGCCATGACCGCATAGGCGCGCGGGTCCATCGGCGTGGTCGCCTGGTAGTCCAGGTAGACCGGCGTCTTGGGCCTGTTGTCTTCGCGCGCGCTCATGATTCCCGTGATGCCTTCCTCAGGCCGCCGCGCGGCGGCGGCGGTAGAACTGCAGCCAAGCCTCGGTAAAGGCGGTCAAATCGCTCTCACGGCTATCCCAGCCGAGGCTGATGCGCAAGGCCCCGCCCGCCTCCTGCGGCGAAGCGCCCATGGCGCTGAGAACGTGGGAGGGCGTCACCTTGCCGGAGGAGCAGGCCGACCCGGCGCTGACGCAAAAGCCTGCGAGGTCCATGGCCATGACCTGCGTTTCCGAAGGCGCGGACGCCCAGGCAATACAGCTGGTGTTGGCGACCCTGGGCGCGTCGGCCCCGAAAACCTTGACCTCGGGCGCGGCCTCGCACAGCCGGGCTTCAAAGGCATCGCGCCAAACGCTCAGCCGTTCAGTCAGCGCGGCGCGCCCCGCCTCGGCGGCCTCGGCGGCTGCGGCGTAGGCGAGCGCGCCCAAGAGGTTCTCGGTGCCTGCGCGCCGCCGACGTTCCTGCCCGCCGCCCTTCACAAAGGCGGGCGCCTCCAATCCGTCGCGCAGCAGCAGGAGGCCGCAGCCAGCCGGTCCGCCGACCTTGTGCGCGGACAGCGACAAGAGGTCGGCGCCGCAGGCCGCGAAGTCGAGCGGCAGCTTTCCCGCCGCCTGAACCGCATCGCAGTGAAAGAGCGCCCCAGCCTCCTGCACCAGCCGGGCAATCTCCAGGACCGGATTGATCACCCCGGTCTCGTTGTTCACCCAGAGGACCGAGACGAGTACGGGCTTCGGATCGCTTACGAGCCGCGCGCGCAGGGCATCGAGATCCACCTGCCCCTCCGGCGTCAGCGCCAAACGCTCCGCGCCCGGTGCGGCGGCGAGAACCGAGTCGTGCTCTCCGGCGGAGACCAGAACGGGTCCCTGTCCCGCCGCCGCCAGCGCCTGGTTGTTCGCTTCAGACCCGCCGGACGTGAAGATCAACTCGCGCGGCTGAGCGCCGTAGAGCGCGGCCAGGCGCTCGCGGGCCTCTTCCAGAAGCGCGCGGGCCGCGCGGCCCGCCGCGTGAACGGAAGAGGGGTTCCCCATGCCGGGAAGTGCGAAGGCCTCGCTGAGGGCCGCGGCGGCCTCAGGGCGCAGCGGCGCGGTGGCGTTATGATCGAGATAGATGCTGTCGGTCATGGCGCTGAAAAGGATGAAGCCGGAGGCCGGGTCACCCGGCTTCCCGCCGGAAGCCTTCGCTCAAACGGCCCGCAAGCCCGCGCACGCGTCCGTCCACGACATCGGCGACGGTCACGGCGGAGAGGAAATAGTAGATCTGGCTGCCCAGTTCCTCCCAGAGGTCGTGCGTCAGACAGCGCGACTTCCTGCCGCCGCAGCCGAGCGGCTGGCCGGGCGTGCAGCGGGTCGCGCGGATCGGCTCGTCCACGGCCAGGATGATGTCTGCGATCAGCGTTTCCCGGGCGGGCTTGGACATGCGGTAGCCGCCACCGGGCCCGCGCACGGAACTGACCAGCCCACCGCGCCGCAGCTTGGCGAAGAGCTGCTCCAGATAGGAAAGGGAGATTTCCTGACGCTCGGCAATGTCGGCCAGCGCGATCGGCTTGTCGCTGCCTTGGGCGGCAAGGTCGACCATCGCCATCACGGCGTAGCGGCCTTTGGTACTGAGTTTCATCTGCCTCCAACCTCCAAAAACAAGCGTGGCGCGAACACGCTGGCCCGCGTCAGTTCTTTCCGCTGCTGGCGCGCTGGGGCTCTTTTTCCTCGCCCTCGATGGGCACGTTCGTGTCTTTCTCGCGCGCCTCCAACTCTTCCACGCGGGTCTGCAAGCGGGTCAACTCGGCCATCATGCCGTCAAGCGCACGGGCGACCGGGTCCGGAAGGTCGCCGGTCGGCGTGCCGTAGGCGACGAAACGTGCAGGCTCCTCGCTCTCGCCGCGCACCTTGACGGCGCGCGCGGGGATGCCGACCACCGTCGTGTTCTCCTCGACCTCCTTGGTGACCACGGCGTTCGCGCCCACGCGTGCGCAGCGCTTCACGGTTATCGGGCCCAGGATCTGTGCGCCGGAGCCCACGATCACATTATCCTCAAGCGTCGGATGGCGCTTCTGGTTGCGCTGCTTGTCGCTGTCGACCGAGGGGGCGACGCCGCCCAGAGTGACGTCGTGGTAAAGCGTCACGTCATTCCCGATCTCGGCCGTCTCGCCCACCACGACGCCGCAGCCGTGGTCGATGAAGAGCCGCCGACCGATCCGCGCGCCGGGGTGGATCTCGACCCCGGTCAGCACGCGGCCGACCGCCGAAATCCAGCGTCCCAGAAGGTGAAGTTTTCTGTCCCACAGCCAGTGTGAAATGCGGTAGAACAGCAACGCCTGGAAACCTGGGAAGCAAAGCACCACTTCCAAGCGTGACTTCGCGGAGGGATCGCGCGCCATCGCGGCGTCGATATCTTCGACGATCGACTTGAAAAAGCTCGTTTCGGCCATGTTACACTCCGCGCCCCACGGGCCTTCGGTCCGGTGCCAGTACTAAGGTTTCACGCCAAGATAGGGGCGTGCTGTTGGAAAAGTCCAACCGCTGGACTCAGATATTTGGTCGCTGACCGCAAATTTAAAGCCAAGGTGAACGGGAAATATGCCTGACGTCATCATCAACGGCCCCGAGGGGCGTCTCGAAGGCCGCTACCTCCATGCCAAGGATCCCAGCGCGCCGGTTGCGATCGTGCTGCATCCGCACCCCCAGCATGGCGGCACCATGAACAACAAGGTTGTCTACAACCTCTTTCATACCTTCGCCAAGCAGGGCTTCTCCGTGCTGCGTTTCAACTTCCGGGGGGTCGGCCGCTCCCAGGGCACCTACGACCGGGGCGAAGGCGAACTGAGCGACGCCGCCTCGGCGCTGGATTGGCTGCAGAGCGTGAACCAGAGCGCGCGCGGCTGCTGGGTGGCCGGGTTTTCCTTCGGCGCTTGGATCGGCATGCAGCTCTTGATGCGCCGCCCGGAGATCGAGGGCTTCATCTCCATCTCGCCGCCCGCGAACATGTACGACTTCACCTTCCTGGCCCCCTGCCCCTCCTCGGGCCTGATCGTCCAGGGCGACAAGGACAGCATCGTGCAGGAGCCCTCGGTGGCCAAGCTGGTCACCAAGCTTCAGACCCAGCGCGGCATCGAAATCGACTACCGCGTCGTGCCCGGCGCCGAGCACTTCTACAAGGACGAGATGGACCAGCTCTGCGGCCACGTCGCCGACTATCTGCAAAAGGCGCGCGCCCAGACCGCCGAGTAGGTTTGGGCCCAGCCGCTATTCCGGCTTGTGAAGCTTGCCGCCGCTCAAAGGCGTGACGACCCCTGTCGTGCCGGGATAGGTGATCGGCAGTCCCCGTAGCGACCGGAGCGCGAGGAAGGCGAAGGCCTGGGCTTCCAAGGCATCGCCGTCCCAGCCAAAGCGCTCGACCGGCTCCACCGCCACGCCGAGCCGCGCGGCCAGCATCGCCATCATCATGGGATTCCGCCGCCCGCCGCCGGTGACCAGCACGCTGGCGACCGGCCCTGGAAAGCTCTCCGCGGCGCGCGCCACGCTGGCGGCGGTGAAGGCCGTGAGGGTCGCAGCCCCATCCTCCAGCATCAGCCCTTCCAGCCCCGGCGTCGCAAAGGCGTCGCGGTCGAGGGACTTGGGCGGCTGCAGGTCGAAGTAGGGCGCGCGCAGCCACTGCTCGACCAGATGCTCGGCGATCCGGCCGGAGGCGGCCAGCCGTCCGCCCTCGTCGAACCGCCCGGCACCCTGCCGCCAGACCCAGTCGTCCAGCAGGGCATTGGCGGGTCCGGTGTCGAAGGCCAGGATGTCCTCAGGCCCCTTCCCCAACCAGGTGACGTTGCCGACCCCGCCCAGGTTCAAAACGGCGAGCGGCTTCTCAAGCTCCGCCGCCAGCGCACGGTGATAGGCCGGGGCCAGGGGCGCGCCCTGCCCGCCCGCGGCCATGTCGGCGAGGCGCAGCTCGTTCACCACCGGCAGGCCCGTCAGGCGCGCCAGAAGCGCGCCGTCGCCGATCTGCCAGGTGCGGCCTTCCTCCGGGGCGTGATGGATCGTCTGGCCGTGGAAGCCGATCACCTCCACCACCTCGCGCTTCAGGCCCGCCTCCTCCAGCAGCCGTTCGACGGC